>NZ_JAWOCL010000085.1:0-20040 GCF_046483825.1 Sodalinema sp. | reverse complement strand
GGATAAATCGCCTGGAAATACTCCGGTCGTTCCAAAGCCGCCACATTATAGGCCCACGCCATTCCCCCAGGGGATTGTAACTCCTGAGTGAAGCGATTGAGAACTAACGGGTTACAAGCAACCGTTGCCGGAATCACGATCGGCGTTTCCCCGCTCACCAGACTGCGAAAGTGATCCGGGAGGGGAATCTCTTGCTGAACCCACTGGGTTCGATGAGGTTGACCCGGAATTTGGCTATCGAAGGGGTCAAAGACCCGAATCTGACGTCCCATCCAGCGTAAAATCCCCTCAATCGCGCCAAAGGTTGGGGTGAGAAAGTAGCGGTAGAGGGAGACGGGACGACCGCGATCGTCTTTTCCCCGCGTCACCACCGCCACCACCGACCACTGTTCCCCATAGCCGCTCACTTCCCGTCCCACCATCGCCGGACTGTCGCTACTGGCTCCCTCGGCTAACTTAAAAGCGCCATTGGAAATGGCCTCAGACACAGCGTTGGGAATCGGGTTCAGGGTTGAGTTCATAAAAACCCCAGTAAATCCCCCCGACTCCCAGCCGGATGCGGTGGGTTTCACGTCAATCCCGGTACTAAATTCGTGAATCTCTAGGGGAGACCCCTGAGGGAGAGCATGGTTAGAATGAGGGTTCATAGCGATCTCAGCAGAAAAACAACGGAACAAATAATCTCTCGCTGTCCGGGGAATGGGTTTAATCCCGGTCGAGTTCCCGGTGACGTTCTCCGGTACAAAGCCAGTAAATGGGGGAGACTAATCCAAAGGGTCGCCAGAGTTTCGGCTTTTTAATCACCGATGTGGTTCCATCGCGCGATCGCCGCAAGCGTTTCGAGTTGGGTTCAGGATAGCGTTTCCCCAAAATCCCAAAGGCGGAAGTGGTGAAATAGTCCACCGAGCCATTTCCGCTGCGTGACCAAATCTCCAACTGGGAGGACAGTTGCGGAAAACGAGCCTTGGCCAATTTTTGCGGTTGATGTCGGTTCACCCACAACTCCGACTGTTCACATTTACTCAAGACCAACGCAATCCGTCGCCGCTGGAGGTCAATTTGGGAGCGATCGAGTTCCATCAAGAATTTCTCCATCCCCATCGCATAATCCCGGTCTTTGCGATGAGTGGTTCCATCGACGAGAAACAACAACCCCGTCGCCAAGCAACAGTCCTCTAAATAGTCTTCGAGTCGAGAATCGCCACTTTTATAGAGTAAATCGCTAAAAAACTCTCCCGCATAGTCCTTACAACTGACATTGAGTTGCACCGGCTTTCCCTCTCCCCGCAACCAGGAGAAGCGGTCTTTGAGACTAATACTGAGGGTATAGTCTTTGACCTCATCAATATCTGCATTCAGATCCGTGGGTTCGAGTTCTAACCCTTGTTCCAGGAGATCTCGCGCCTTCTCGACTAATTCTTGACTCTCCTCACCCACCGGGGTCACACTCTCGACGGGACTCTCAGGATTGGCGTTGGGCCAATAGGCTAAGGAGGCGAGATAGGCCGTTTTCCCCGAGGCGCGATCGCCAATAATTCTCAGAGTTGAATCCCCCGCTAACGGTTCACTAGGGGGAGCGTCCGCGTCAGGAGAAGCATTTTTTTTGCGACGAAAAAAGTCCATAATACCAGGGAAAAAACACAAAAATAGAGTAGAAGTGGGGAGTTCCAGACCTAAGATCCATTAAGCCAACAGAGGGGTTCAATTAAGTTATAGGGTTTCCAAATAGGAGGATCTCGCAAAATTGAGGCCCGTCCATCACTTGCAAACGCATCCACCCGATTGGGTCTGGGGTTATATTTCCCTAACACCCCAAAGGTGGACATGGCGAAAAAGCGTAAGTTTTGCGGCGGAAGTCCGTTTTTCAGGGTTTTGAGGGTTTTTTTCAGGTAAACCCCAAATAGGTCAATTTCCGGGTCCAGTCGTCCGGGCCAGATTTCTCCCCGTTCACATTTACTCATGGCCACCGCTAAGCGGTAGTTTTGCAGGCGACCACGTTCGTCTATCATTTCCAAAAAGCGAGCCATGAGTTGACTATAGAAGCGATCGCTACTGCTTTCCCACTCCGTAAATAATAATAACCCACCGGTGACATCCGGCATCAAGCATTCATCGATAAACTCTTCGTGAATTGAATCCTCCTCGTTCGCGTCAATGATTTTCTCGAAAACCTCACCGGGATAATCCCGAACATTTAGTTGAATCGAAGCTTTCGGTTGCCAAAACTTCCGCTTCACTTCGATTACAAACGAGTAGTACGGCAGATCATCTACGGTGTCAATCCCATCTCCTAACCGGGTTGGCTCAACGGATAACCCTTCCTGAATTATATTCTCAGCATTTAGCTTCAACTCTTTTGAGTCTTCATTAACCGGAATAACTTCATAGATTGTTTTGGCATTGTTGTCTTTTTTTAAGTCAGAAAAATGACTCAGTCCCGCCAAGTAAGTTGTTTTACCTGAAGCGCGTGGTCCAATGATGCAGATGTTACCCATGTGTTGTAATCCGTAAATTTAGGAGAGAAACGTTAGACAAACTAGGTATCTTCTTTAAGGAAAGTTCCCAAATAAATCCAAGGAAGTTCTAACAAGTCCCGATTATAAATACTTGTGATAAAACATTTAACCGATACCCCCGAAGCACGCTGATTTAATTGAGCAATATGACTGCGAACCGGACGAAAAAAGCGTTTAAACACGTAGTCATTGCGTTGCATCCAGTTCATGCGGGAGCCTTGCGGTTTGTAGGCGAGGGTCTGAGCTTCTCGCTTGAGATTCACGCCTTGGAGAAGATCCGCTTTATTGAGACACAAGGCAATATGTTTAATGTGAGAACAGTCATGCTTAAAAAATTCCACCCAGCGATCGAACCGTCGCACCCATTGAGTTTGGGTGACAAAATCATCCAAGTTAATCCCTTCCTCGTGGCGAACGATTTCCCGATAGGGTGGAACCACCAGCAAAACACCTTGACAACCTTGAGCCACCTTGACAAACTGATTCCATTGGTCAGAATTGGTTTGTTGCCAACTGGCTCGCCAAATTTCTCCTGGTGTATCAATCCACTCCGTGTAAATGGTTTTACGGCGAGTGGGAACGACGACTTCGATTTCTAGGGAGCGGTCATGGGTTGATTGATCCGATTCAGTAGGTCGAGTTCTCCCCTCCTGGTCATCATACAAGAGAGCTTTCAGTTGGTCATAGTCCGGTGAGAGAACCTTGACAAACTGACTGTTGGGATTCGCGAGTTCCATGGCCAGAGAGGTTTTCCCCGTTTCGCGATCGCCGATATAGATTACACTCATCTCCCCAATTATCCTGACAATAAATCCAGGCTGGAACGGTCAAGGATTAGTGCCGAGTCAAGCCCCCTAACTACATTGCCCTAGATCGTTAGTTTTGAGTATCCGTGAAAGTACGCAACTCAGACCGCTCATTGTCTTCGTCGGGGGATGATAGACGAATCCGGAACACGCTCAATCCAGCCTACAGCAATAGATTGGCTTCATCTGTTAGACGTGATGTTGTTGAACAACGTTTTAATCAACTTCATCAAAACTTTAGTTTTCTCCAAACAAAAGACCTGCACGTTCAAACCCCCATTTAAACCTATCGTTTTTGACAGCCGTGTTTTACGGAGTTCGCAACAAAATGTAACATTGTCAACCAAAATTCAACGGGTCCACATCCACCGCCAAGCGAACCTTCGGCGGACAGACCTCTCGCAACCGCTGTAACTGACCCGGCAACTCCACCCGGTCTTGACTGGGGAACTTCAACAAAATCTGCCAACGATAGCGGTCCGACACCCGCAACACCGCCGCCGGAACCGGTCCAAGCACCTCATAGCCACCGCAACTCGCCGCATCCTCCTGCAACATCTCCCCCATCTGCATCGCCGTGGCTTCGACTAACTCCCCATCCAGACCACTCAATCGCAACAACAGCAACCGGCCATAAGGGGGATAATCCAACGCCTCTCGCTGGTCCAATTCCGCCTCAACAAAGGCCCCATAATCGTATCGCTGAACCGCCTCAATCACAGGATGTTCCGGGGTATAGGTTTGCAGAATCACCCGTCCAGGGTCGTCCCCTCGTCCGGCGCGGCCCGCCACCTGGGTTAAGGTCTGAAACGCTCGTTCCCCGGCCCAATAATCCGAGAGGTTCAACAGTCCATCAGCGGCGACAATTCCCACGAGAGACACTGAGGGCAAATCTAACCCCTTGGTTAACATCTGCGTCCCGACTAATAACTGAGCATCTCCCTGAGAAAAACGAGTTAACAAGGCTCGATGTGCGCCCTTATTTCGCGTCGTATCACTGTCAAAACGAATGGCATTTAAATCAGGGAAATTACGAGCCAGTTCCTGCATCACTCGTTGCGTTCCACTGCCAAAAAACTTGAGATAGGGGGAGCCACATTCAGGACAATTTCGGGGATGTTGCCGGGTGTAACCGCAATAGTGACAGCGTAATAATTGATTTGCCCCTTCATGGGTATGGTGATAGGACAACGAGACATCACAATGGGGACACTCGATGACATAGCCACAACTGCGACAGGAAACAAAGCTACTATGGCCACGGCGATGGATAAATAAAATTCCCTGTTTTCCGGTTTCACTGAGGTCTCTGAGAGCCTGTTGCAAGGCTAGGCTAAAAATGGAGCGATTGCCTCGTTTGAGTTCTCCCCGGAGGTCGATAATTTCAATGGGAGGCATGGGGCGAGATTGGACTCGCTCGGGGAGAGAAAGATAGTGCCGTTGTGGGTGATTTTGGCGGCAGTCTAACCAGGTGGCTAAGGATGGGGTTGCTGAGCCTAAAATTAAGGGGCAATCTTCTAATTCAGCCCGCCATTTCGCCACGGTTCGCCCATGATAGGTGGGGGCGGGACGGTCTTGTTTGAAACTACTATCATGTTCCTCGTCCAGCACAATTAGCCCCAGACGGGGTAGAGGGGAGAAAATGGCGGATCGGGTTCCGATGACCACTTGCGGCTCTCCTGCGAGCATCTGTCGCCAGGTATCGAAACGTTCACCATCGGATAGGGCGCTGTGATAGACGGAGACGCGATCGCCGAAACGGGCGCGGAAGCGATCAGTCAGTTGGGGGGTTAGGCCAATTTCAGGAACGAGAATTAGGACAGATTGTTGTCGGGCTAAAATGGGCGCGATCGCCTGCAAATAGACTTCAGTTTTCCCGGAACCGGTCACCCCATGCAACAACATTTCACAGTAGTTAGACTGTTGCAAAATATGCTGTAACGCCTGAGATTGTGCTGGCGTAAGCTCTTTATCCGTATCAGCCGCGACGCTCACTCCTCTCTCTCGGCGCAACACTTCTCGCCCTTCTACTACGAGACACTCGCAACGTTCCAGATTGCTAATTGTGGCGCGAGTGGTACGCGCAATTTGTAATAAATCCGTTAGCCAGAGTTCTCCTCCATGACGTTGTAGGATAATCAGCACCTCTTTTTGACGTTTGGTGAGTTCCGTATAGACAATTGGAGAAACATCGATAAGAATCACCGCCTGTTTGAGTTTGGGTTGAGCAGGGCGGGGGGTTTCTAGGTAACTTTGGGCGTAATTTCGTTGGACTAAATCCCGAATTCCTCGACTGGCTCCAGGAATTTTTTGCTGTACATAGGTGGCACTATAGTGGTCTGATTTTCCATTTTGCAGGAGATCGAGAACCCGTCGGGCGATAGGAGAAAGGAACTGTTCCGCCCCAGGGGGAATCGCCTCGGGGTTGAGGCGAATCCGGCGTTGCGATCGCTGTAGAAGTCCGGGGGGAAGGGCGACGCGAATCACTTGCATTAGGGGCGTGTAATAGTAGTCTGCCACCTGTTCGAGAAGTTGCCAATAGTGAGGGGGAAAGAAGCCTCGGGTGATGATATCGTCAACGGCTTTGATGCGATCGCGGTCAATCTCTGGGGGGGGTGTGCTACGAAATCCGATGGCGATCGCCCCCACCTGTTGCGAACCAAAGGGAACCGAGAGAATATCCCCCGGTTCCACCTCTAATTGCTCAGGAATGGCGTAGGTAAAGAGTTTTTGAGACCCTGGACAGTCCACGAGAACTTCCACATAGGGGGGTGGCGTGGGGGTTAGATGATAGGGGGCGATCGGTTGAGCAACAATCACAGGCGTTTCAGGATGAGGAGCAGCTTGGCTTTGATCTTAATACCGATCGCCCATTCGCACATCACCCTGGCTGTCAAAGTTGGTCAAAGTTATAGTAAAAGGGGAGTTATCACGCAGGAGACTCAGCCCCATGGTTCAAACTCCAGTTCAAGCCATCACCCTGGAAACCTTCCTCGCTCAACCCGAAACCAAGCCGGCGAGTGAATATATCGAGGGACAAATTATTCAGAAGCCCATGCCACAATGTAAGCATAGTAGTATTCAAGGTGATTTAACCGCTTGTATTAATTCCAGCTTGCGGAAAGCCAAAATTGCCCGAGCCTTCCCAGAACTCCGGGTCACCTTTTCAGGACGCTCAATTGTCCCAGATATTGTCGTCATTACTTGGGATAAAATTCCCCGTGATGAAACCGGTTCAGTCACCAACGGAATTCTCTTTCCTCCCCCTTGGATGATTGAAATTATATCTCCCAAGCAACAGCAAAATATTCTGACTGGGAAGATTTTGCACTGTTTAGATTCTGGCACAGAGTTGGGCTGGATTATTGACCCAGATAGTTTAACTGTTCTCAGTTATCAATCGGGACAGCAGCCCCAGTTTTTTGCTAATCCAACTGAGAGGTTGCCTGTTCCTGAGTTTGCTCAAGACCTTCAGATTACCATTGAAGATTTACGAGATTTTATGATGGATTAAAGGGTCGTCATGAATCTCCCCGAAGAACTCGAACGCTCATTCAATACCGAAATTGCCAATTACGAGGAGGATCAGAAAATGCCCTACATTACTCCCCTAGAGCGTTTTGCACAAGAACAGGGACGAGAAGAGGGAGCCTTACGTCGCAGTCGTGAGGCGGTGTTCGAGATCTTGACGGCTCGATTTACCGCCGTTCCCAATTCCCTGACTGAAGGGGTGAATCAATTGGATGATGTTCAACCTCTAAAAGCACTTCTAGTTCAGGCGGCGACTCTTCCCTCTCTTGAAGCCTTTGAGGAGGCGTTGCAGCAATGGCTCTCAGACTCGGACAGTGGCTAAATTTGCCGATTTGGGGTGATGTCTGGGGCCATAAGATGGTTCATCGGGAGGGGTTAAACTGAATCTCTAGTCAGCCACCTCCCGCGAGAGCCAAGAAATGGCTTCCTTAATCCAAGCTTCCGCATTCTCACGATCGCCAAACTGTAGATCACTCGACACCGCATTCAACGCCGAAACCACTTCCTGAGGAGTATACCCCAACGCCAATAAGGTCATCTCCACATCTTCGAGTAGATTACCCCCCAACCCAGCCGTAGCGACCACCTCTAAATTGGCCTGTTCTCGCCATTGGCTGAGGGTTTCTCGTAATTCCAGGGAAATGCGCTCAGCGGTCTTCTTTCCAACGCCGGGAGTTTGCGAGAGAATCTTATGATTCCCCGAGACGATCGCCTGCACCAAATCCTCTAAGGCTAAGGTACTCAACAAGGCCATGGCTAACTGAGCTCCGACACCACTGGCCCGAATTAACTGACGAAATAGCTCCCGTTCCGGGGCCGTCGCAAAGCCAAACAGTAACACACGGTCATCACGCAGTTGTAAATCGACAAACACCTGGACCTCCTGCTGAGTTCCGGGGAGTTCCCGCGCCAACCGTGGCGTAACCTGTACCTCATAGCCGACACCATTCACCTCTAGCGTCAACACAGGACGCTGAGGAACCGCCATCTGAACACCGACCAACAAACCCTTAAGATAACTAAACATCCTCAACTCTTAAACTCTTAACCGCTTACCTGTCTTGATTCGCCCTGTAACACCGCGCCTATGAACGCCCAACAGCCCTGGTTTTGGCGATCGCATCCCCTGGAATCCCATACAGCATCTCACGTCTTTGCCGCCTTATTCCTCAACGATCCCATCGCCGTCCTTCTCGAAAGTCCCTCAACCTCAGAAACCCCCAATTTAACAGGCTATTCCATCTGTGCCGGTCGTCCTCGGCAACGGGGGGGCATTTCCCAGCATTGGACGCCGGGACTCGGTGAAATTCTACCGTTTTTGCGGCGCACGTTAGCAGCCAATTTAGCAAGCCCAAGCCCAACCCTCCCCCCAGACATTGCCCAACTTCCCTTTACCGGAGGTTGTCTCGGTTGGCTCGGCTATGATCTCGGCTGGGAAATTGAACAACTTCCCCACCACAATCGCGATCGCCTCCCCTTCCCCATCGCCTTCTGGTACGAACCCGAACAGTTCGCCGTCCTCGACCATCACCAGAAGACCCTCTGGTTCGCCGCCAGCAGCCCCCAACAGCTCGATCGCCTCGAACAGACCTGGAGCCAATGGCAGCCCTCTCCTGAGCCGCCTAGCCCCCTCAACACCCCTCCCGAGATTGAGTTTCTCTCCTCACAAGCCGACTACGAAGCCATGGTGCGTCAGGCCAAAGCCTATATCCGGGCCGGGGATATCTTTCAAACCAACCTCTCCCTACGCTTTAGCACCCACCTCAACCGCCATCCCTGGCAGATTTACCGCCGCCTGCAAGAGATTAACCCCTCCCCCTTCGCCAGCTATTGGCAAACTCCTTGGGGACAGGTCGTCAGTTGCTCCCCAGAACGACTGTTACAGCTACGGGAGGGAATCGCCCAAACTCGTCCCATCGCCGGAACCCGGCCCCGAGGCGAAACCCCCGATCGCGATCGCCAACTCGAAGCCGAACTGCTCGATAACCGCAAAGAAAACGCCGAACATATCATGCTGGTTGACCTAGAACGCAACGACCTAGGGCGAGTCTGTGACTGGGGTTCGGTGCAAGTCAACGAACTGCTCGTCGTCGAACGCTATAGCCATGTCATGCACCTAGTGAGTAACGTCATCGGTCAGCTTGCGGCCAACGTTGACCCCATTGATGCGATCGCCGCCGTCTTTCCCGGCGGAACCATTACCGGCTGTCCGAAAGTACGCTGTATGGAAATTATCGAAGAACTCGAACCCGTGCGGCGTAGTTTATTTTACGGCTCTTGTGGTTATCTTGACCAACGGGGCTATCTTGACCTCAATATCTTGATTCGCACCCTTTTGTGTCATCAAGGACAGATTTGGGGTCAAGTCGGTGCCGGTATTGTCGCCGATAGTGATCCTGAGCAAGAATGGAGAGAATCTTTATCCAAAGCCCAAGCGCAACTCAAGGCATTACTGTAGGATCACCATAGGATCACCATGAGCGATCGCAGCAACCCGAGGCTCACTCAAGCAGCCGATCCCCCTCGACTGACCCATCGGCATCTCTCCTCGGTTTTGCTCAAATTTGCCGGTCATCACTCCCTCAGTTCACTGTTAGAAACCGTTGTGACCGAGGTTCAATCTCTCCTAGAGTGCGATCGCGTCATTCTCTATCAATTGACCGGCAACGGGACAGGAACCGTCATTGCCGAAGCGATCTTGCCCCCTTGGAGAGTGAGTCTGCACCATCAGATTTACGATCGCTGCTTTGATCCCCCCAGCTACAGCCACCAGAGTCATGCCATCAACGATGTCAGCCAACAGGGGTTTAGTCCCTGCTATCTGAATCTATTAGCCCATTTCCAAGTTAAAAGTTATCTCTTCAACGTCCTCAAGCCAAACGGAGAGCCTCCTTGGGGCTTTCTGATGGCCCATCAGTGCGATCGCCCCCGCATCTGGACCGACGCCGAAATCGAGCTGCTCGACCAACTCAGCGAGCATATCACCCTAGCCCTCGAACGAGTCTTCACCCAGCAAAGCCTCGTTGAAGAAAACCAACATTACCAAACTCGCCTCGAACAGCAAGAACAACTCCTCACCCAGCAAAGCCAGTCCATTGAATACCTCGAACAAACCCGACAATGGCAACAGCAGATTCTCAAGCAAATCAACGAAGCGGCCATTGTTGTCGATGATCGCGGCCATCTCCTCTACTGGAGTCCCCAAGCCGAAACCCTCTATCAAATTGGAGCCGAGCAAGCCATCGGACAGCCTTTAGAGGCTTGTTGTCAGTTTTTCGGGTCTTCTTCTTTTAACAGCGATCGCTTTCAGCAGCAACTTGTCCATCAGGGACAATGGCAAGGAACCATCGTGACGGGGTCTCATGACGGTCCCAAACGACTGGTTGAGGTGTTCGCTCTTTGGCTGGGGTCTGCGAGTCCTCACGGGACTGGGAAGGGGTCTTGGTTGGCGATTTTGCGCCCGGTCAGCGAGATGCCTCTGCTCGATATGACCATTCACCCTCAAGAGTATCAATTTAGTCGCCTCGTGGAATCGGCGCCTGTGGGGTTGTTTCTGGCCGATCCCATGGGGGCCTGTCGTTATGTCAATCCCCATTGGTGTCAGACCACCGGACTGTCGAGAGAGGACTGTCTCGACTATGGTTGGCTCAGGGCCATTCATCCGGGCGATCGCGATCGCGTCTTTCAAGCCTGGGATCAAGCGGTCAACCAACATCAGCACCTGAGTCTGCAATATCGAATCCTGCGCCGAGATCAACGTCTCTCTTGGATTTCGGGCCAGCTCGTGGCCCTATACGATCCCAACGATAACCTCATGGGCTATCTGGGAACCCTCAACGATATCACTAGCGAAAAACTCGCCCAAGATGCCCTACAAGAGAGCGAAGAAAAATTCCGCCAATTGGCAGAAAACATCCGACAAATCTTTTTTATTCTCTCCCGCGAGGGCGCGATGCTCTATATCTCTCCCACCTACCAAGAGATTTTTGAGCGTCCTTACCAAGACCTGTATGAGAACCCGCGTCTTTGGCTGGCGGCGGTTTATCCCGGCGATCGCCGTCGCATTAGCGAAGCCCTCGATCGCCAAATTCGCCAGGGAGAGGTTTTTGAAGAAACCTATCGTATCCTACGACCGAGTGGCGAAGTTCGTTGGCTTTGCGCCAAAGCTTTTCCGGTTCGGGATCATCAGGGACAATCCTATCGCTTTGTGGGGCTGGCAGAAGATATCAGCGATCGCAAACTGGCCGAAGATGCCCTCAAACGTCAATATCGTAATGTTCTACTCCTGAAAAAACTCACCCAGGAAATTCGCCAGAGTCTCGATTCTGAGCAAATCTTTCAAACCGCCGCCTACCAAATTGGACGCAGCTTTTCCGTCAGTCGCTGTCTGATCTTCTCCTATGAAAGCGATCCCCAACCCCAACTCAGAGCCGTCGCTGAATCCCGTCATCCCACCCTTCCCTCTCTTTTAGGGCTAATCCTACCCATCGGGGAACATCCCTATAGCGCCGTGATTGTCCAACAAGACATCGCTCAAGTCTCCGACGATGTCTCAGAAAATCCACTGCTCCAAAAACATCAAGATTTCCTCGAAGCCAATCAAATTCGCTCGATGTTAGGGATCCGCACCTCCTATCAAGGCCAAGCCAATGGAGAAATTTGCCTCCATCAATGTTCCCAACGCCGCTGGAGTAGTGATGAAGTCAACCTCCTCGAAGCGGTCGCCGCTCAAGTGGGAATCGCCCTCGCTCAAGCGGCGATGCTTCAGCGAGAAACCGCCCAACGGGAAGAACTCAGCGCCAAAAATCTGGCTTTAGCGGCGGCTAAACAGGAGGCTGAGGCCGCGAATCTGGCCAAAAGCCGCTTTTTGGCCATGATGAGCCATGAAATCCGTACCCCTCTCAATGCTGTGATTGGTACGACTGAGTTGCTGTTCGAGAGTCGGCTTGATGCACAACAACAGGAATTTGTCAATACGATTCGTCAAAGTAGTGAAACCCTGCTCTCCTTAATTAACGATATCCTCGATGTCTCAAAAATCGAGTCAGAACACCTTGAACTCGAATCTCGACCCTTTGAGTTGGATCGAGCCTTGCTACAAGCCTTAGATCTCGTGGCGGTGACCGCTCAACAGAAAGGACTCAACCTCTGCTATTCCCTCATGACTCCCCTACCGCAAATTTGGCGGGGTGACGTGGTTCGCCTCAAACAGATTTTGATTAACCTTCTCGGGAATGCTGTTAAATTCACCGAACAAGGGGAAATTCGACTCTCCGTTGAGGTGATGGAGTCTCAGCCTGATGATGAGGGCCAACAAACTCTGCATCTGAGCGTTGAGGATACCGGGATTGGGATTCCCCGCGATCGCTTCGATCGCCTGTTTCAGCCCTTTTCTCAAAGTGATAGCTCCATGACGCGCCGCTATGGGGGGACTGGCTTAGGATTAACGATTAGTCAACGACTCTGTCAACTGATGGAAGGACAAATCACGCTCGAAAGTGAACTCGGTCAGGGGTCAACCTTCCATGTCACCCTAAAATTAGTCCCAGAGTGGGACTCACCCCGTCTTACCCCAGTCACTCGTCTGATCACACCCCGCCATCGTTATCAATCCACCCCATCGGTTCAGGAGTCTCCCTTTGACCCGGTTTTGGCTCAACAGCTGCCTTTACGAATTTTAGTGGCTGAAGATCTGCCCATCAATCAGGTCTTAGTTCAACAGTTATTAACGCGATTTGGCTATCGGGCCAGTCTCGTCAACAATGGACTCGAAGCCGTACAACAGCTCAACCAGGAGAACTTCGATCTGGTCTTTATGGATGTTCAAATGCCCGAGTTAGATGGTTGGGCCGCTACCCGGCAGATTCGGCAGCAGTTGGCTCAGCAAGGACGACCTCAACCCTATATTATTGCTCTGACCGCTCATGCCTTAGCCGGCGATCGCCAACTCTGTTTGGAGGCGGGAATGGATGACTACCTCAGTAAACCGCTACGGGCCACTCAGCTACGTCAAGCCCTAGAACGCTATCAGAGTGGACGTTTGCACCGAGTCTCCCCCACCTCAGAATCCGTGACCTTCTCTCCATCCTTGCTGGTGACTGACCCGTATCCCATTCTCGACATGAACGTCATCGACGAGTTACAACAGATGGCTGGAGAGGTAGACTTTGTCATTGAGATGATTGAGAGCTATCTCAATGACGTTCCCCAGCGTTTACAAAGCTTGCAGATGGCATTAGAGGGGGGGCAGCTTGATATGATCGAGCAAGCTGCCCATGCCCTAGGCTCCCTCAGTGCCAGTTTAGGGGCAGCGGCCCTGACACATCGCTGTCGGACTCTCGAAGATTTGATTCGACAGGGGGATTTCCTCCATGTATCGGCTTCGGAAAAACCCGCCATCATCGAGGATTTTCAGAGGGACTTTGATCGGGTTCAGACGGCTTTAACGACGCTCCTACACCAACTTCACTATGACTAATGTGGAAAGTCCTGCACCGAGAGGAACGGTTCTGATTGCAGACGACGAACGGACGTTAAGGATGTTGATGAAACGAGCTGTCGAGCGAGACGGTTACGATAGCATTGATGTCAGTAATGGCCAAGATTGTCTCGATCGCTGTCAGTTTCAACTCCCGGATCTGATTTTGCTCGATGCGATGATGCCCAAAATGGGTGGATTTGAATGTTGTCAACGGCTTAAACAGCAGTTTGCTGACAATTGTCCTCCCATTTTAATTATTACAACGTTACAGGATTCGGACTCGATTGAACGAGCCTTTGAAATGGGAGCTGAGGACTTCATTACGAAGCCGATTCATTGGGGGGTTTTACGACAGCGTATCCGTCGTCTGATTGAGGCTCACCGCGCCACTCAGGCGTTGCAGCGATCGCTGGCTCGGGAACATCAGTTAAGTCAAAAGCTCAGTTTACAGGTGTTAGAAGAACGTCGGCTGGCCAGCCAGTTGGAGTTAACGAACCGTCAATTGGAGTCTGCTAATTCCAGGCTGGAGGCGTTAGCCAATCTGGATGGATTAACGCAAATTGCTAATCGCCGCGCCTTTGATGAACGCTTACGAGATCAATGGCAACGTAGTTTACGAGATAAAACCTGTTTGTCATTGTTGATTGCAGATATTGATTGTTTTAAGCCGTTTAATGATACTTATGGCCATCAAGCGGGCGATGATTGTCTGCGACGGGTGGCTCGGGTGCTATCTGAAACGATTTGTCGTCCCGAGGATTTGGTGGCCCGCTATGGGGGGGAGGAGTTTGTGGCGATATTACCTGAAACGGCTTCCTCTGGGGCCATGGCGGTGGCCCAACGGAGTTTAGAGTCGGTGCGACGGTTACGGATTCCCCATGAAACCTCTCAATGTAGTGATCGCGTGACGCTGAGTATTGGTGTGGCCAGTGTGGTTCCTGATTCCCAATTGACGGGGGAGGCGTTGTTAAAATGCGCCGATCGCGCCCTGTATTTGGCTAAAACTCAGGGCCGCGATCGTCTTCATGTCGCCAGCGAAACTTGTTTAGACCGTCAACTTCATGATAATCCCAACTAGCTCCAATCAAATGCTTCTAAGTGTTTGAGTCAACATGAAGGTCTGACGACAGGGGTGTTCACCGGTGACTGGGTTCGACCCTGACCCTGATGTTTAAAGTTGGCGACGTTGAAAAATGGCGATCGCCAGGGCCAATAACACCACTGCATAGACAATACCATACAGCCCATCGAGCAGTAACGACCCCACATCCGGTAAGGTTGTCAGGCCATAAACGGCTTCATTTTTGAGATTCAAGCGAGACAAATCCGGCAACACGAGATAGAGAACTGTTGCCACAGTCTGAAAGAGGGAGCTATCTAGGGTATCCCCAAGTTGCAACAAGTCTTGACTAAAATTCCCCATGACGTAAAGCCCCAGAGTAAAAAAGGCCGCCAAAAGAGAACTGGTAAACGCCGCAAAAAGTAAGGCCGCCGCCGTCAAAATTGCCAGTTTCAGCGCCAGAAACAGCAATGACAATAGCAAACTACCCAGAGCCATCGAAATGCCCCCTAAGGCAGCAACACCGATGGCTAAGAGGGTCATAACCACCAGGGCGGCCAGCAGTACGCCCCACAGTCCCAGAAACTTACCGAAAAGCAGTTCAGCACGACTAATCGGTTTCGAGATCAAAACTAATAAGGTCCGTTGTTGAATTTCCTTCTCCAGCGAACGGGTACTGACAAAAGCCGCCACAAAGAGAGTCAGGATTTCCATACTCGCCAAGGCTAGGTCCAGAAAAATCTTAGGATGCGCTCCAGCCGAGAGAGGCGGCAAAATGCGTAGGCTAACGATGAGAACCAAGGCATAGACACCGATCAGATAAAGAATGCGCTCTCGTAAAACTTCCCGAAAGGCATTACTCGCCGTGACGAAAACTCGTTTCCACGGTGCATTTTTAGGGTGATGTTGCGTGAGAGAATCGAGCATAATCCAAGCCAATTTTCAGGATGACTAACTATTTTAAGATGACCCTGGAGTTGAGGGAATAGAGATGGGGTTGAAAATTGCCTGATTGTCAGTATCACAGGCGATCGCGCTCCGGTCAGAGGGATCGCCATTCCCGTGACCACCCTCTGGGGAGACAGGATAGAGATGACAGCGCAGACTCAGGTGTTCTCGTCGCTCCTCAAACCAGGGATGAGACCAAGAGAGGCGAATGGTTAGATAATACCCCTGTTGGTCATCACGAGTCAGACGGGCCTGGGGATATTGCACCAAACCGGCCACGGTATCTGTCGCCCCGATATTCAGGGTACGCCAAAAGTTCTCGGGATTTTGACGCAGGTCAAGTAACTTGCGTTCTGTCTCGGGCCAGGAGGGATGGTCGAAATGATCCTTTAATTGCTTTTGCAGGGTCTGCAACCGATCATAGCCTCGCAACTGAAAGGGGGTTCCGGTCCGCAAGACGAATTGACTTTGAGAGAGATCGGTTCGGGCGACGTTGGGATAGGTGTCTATCCAGTCTTGCAGGACAAAGGTCAGTTGTAACCAACAGCTACAGAGGAGTGCAATGAGCAATTGCAACATGATCACGGGCCGCTGTTGGACTGGGGGAACACTAAGACGATTTTTGGCGTTACGACAGGCCGGCAACGTGGCGATCAGGGTGGTTAAAATCGGGTAAAACAAAAATACCCATTGGGACAGTTCTCCTTCAGGGTTGGTGAGAAAGAGGCAACAAAAGACGGCCGCAATTAAACCCGGAGTTAGGGAGAATGAGCCAAGTTTCCAAGGATGGAGACTTTGCCACCAAATAAAGCCGACGAGAAAAAAGACCCATCCTAACCGGGTTAAGGGAAAACTCTGAAATTCTACGTCTGGCTCGGACAACATTACCAGTAAGGAGAAAAACCAGGTGATAAAACTGGCGAGGATCAGGGTTTGCCAGGAGCGGATTTGGGGGGGGGTCAGTTGCGATCGCAGCCAGTTCCAGTTTTCCATGGTTCTCCTGTTACCTCTTACCGGAAGAGGGCGACCCTAAAGGTAGGCCCCTAGGTTGTTTCTTCCCCCTCCAGACAAAGTCGATTCAGGTCACGGGCGAATTGGTCAATCTGCCGGGCCGCTTCCTGGGCGGCGGCTCCGGCTTCTTTAACCTGAGACTGGGCCTGTTGCACCTGTTGTAAGCCGGTTTCAGTTTTGGGGGCTTGCTCGGCGGCCTCTAAGGCGCGGACAATGCTCTGGTAGCCTTGACTGAGATCACGATATCCCTGGACAAATTGTTGCTGAGCGCGACGTAGAGGGGGACGATCGATGTCGAGTTGTTGCAGGGAGTTGGCGATGGTGTCGAGTTGTTGGGCCAAACCATTGAGGGCGATCGCGTCGCTTCCCTGAAAGGCGAGGGTTTGGGCGTAGCCTTGGTTGACGCGATCGACAAGCTGTTGACATTGATAACGGGTTCGCTGGTTGTCTTGAACGGCGGCGATCGCCCAACTGCCTCCTAAACCGACTATCAACGCTAGAGTCATCGCCAGAATCTGAGAACGGTTCACGGAGATGCCTCGGTCATGGGCGTTCATGGCTTAATCGGATGATTTTTTCAGAAGTGACCCTGAATTTCAGTAACATTTTATACCAGGTTTGCCATTCTCCCAGGGTTATCCATATAATTGGAGTAGAGACCTGTACACCAAACCATTACAACGCACTGTTTATCATGAACAAAATTACTCGTCAAGCCATCAATGAAGCCAATCGTAATCGCCTCGCAACCCTCAGAGAGTCCTTGGAACGCCGGATGAGCGTTGCTCGGGCCAAGGGGGATGATCAGCTCTTACGGCAACTCGAAGCGGAAGCCAGCTATCTGCGCTAGTATGGAGCGCGATCAACTAAGGCCCCATCGAGATGGTCTAGAAATTCTCATCCAACTCTTCACATAAGTCTTGTAAGGTTTGATGCTGTCGCCGCCGGGATTGGCGGCGATATTTTTTTGAGGCCAATTTCGGTTCAGAGCGACGTTCTCCACCGGCTTGAGCTTTCGTTTTAAAGCTCGATTCCTCTTCTCCACTATGATGTTGTGCCGTATCCTGGGCGATCGCCTCGTCGAGAAAGGTCCGATAATGCTCATAACGCTCCCAATCGCCGCGTATTTGACAACCGGGTTCGTCTCGATGACGACAATCACTAAATTGACAGTTCTCCCCCTGGCGTCGTTGGCGAATCTCGGGGAAACAGTCGGCGAGTTGCTGAGCCGTTGTGGTGAGTTGCGGCTGATTAAATCCGGGGGTATCGGCCAGCAATCCCCCCTGTTCTAACTCAAACAACTCCACATGGCGGGTGGTATGTCGGCCTCGCCCCAATTTCCCCGAGACATTGGCGACTCGGAGATTAGCCTGGGGAATCAGACGATTGATGGTGCTGGATTTGCCCACGCCTGATGGCCCCGCCAGAATGGTAATTCCCTGGCCAATCCGTTGTTTGAGGGCATCCATCCCTTGGCCGGTTTTGACACTCATCAACAGGGGATCATAACCCCAACCTTGTAGCCGCGATCGCCAAGCGTGCTGTTGAGCCTCGCTGACTAAATCTCGTTTATTCAAACAGAGTTCCACCGCCAATTCGGTGGACTCCGCTTTAACGAGAAACCGACTTAACTGCCACGGTTCGAGGCTTGGTTCCTCTAGGGTAAACACCAACAAAATTCGGTCAGCATTGGCCACTGGGGGACGATCTAGCTCGGTCTGACGGGGTAACACTTCGGCGATCGCGCCCCGGTTTCCTTCCCAGTCGGGTTCTTCAACCACCACGCGATCGCCCACCATTACCTGTTGGCCGACTTTTTTCAAGCGCGTGCGACGGGTACAGAGCAAACTCGGGGTTGGTGGGGTGGGTTCGGGATCCAATTGCACCTGATAGAAGTTAGCCTGCACCGCCAACACGGTTCCTCGGGGATAGGGTAAGGAGTCCCGAGAGGGGCGATCGTCGATGATGTTACTCATGATTGCGGACAACGAACCTGCAAGGCAAAATAGCCTTGACAGTCTTGGATCGCGTCGATCTCATATCCAGCCATCGTCAAGCTATCGGGAACCTGCTCAATCGGCTCACCGGCATCGAGCAACACCTCCAACACTTGGCCCGGCTGCATCCGCTGTAACTGCAACTTCGTGCGCACAAAATTCAGCGGACAGGGTGTTCCCCGCAAATCCAGTTCAACATCAACGGACTGAGGCTCAGATGAGGCCGCGTTAGGAGCGGCTTCAGACGAATGTCTCGATTGACTCACTTAAACAGTCCTCCTAAAAAACCTTCTACACCGCCTTTTCCGGCTCGTTCGCCGCGAATTTTAGCCAGTTTTTCTAACAACTCCCGTTCCTCAGCATTGACCTTGGTGGGAATGTCGATATGAACCGTCAAGAGATGATCGCCACGGCTGACGGGATTGCCCAAACGAGGCACACCGCGCTCTTCTAGGGTAATCACCCGTCCCGGTTGGGTTCCTGCCGGAATAGTCACTTCGACTTCTCCATCGACGGTATTCACCGGAATCTTGCAGCCGAGGATGGCTTGTAAATAACTGACTTTGATTTCTGAGAGGATGTTAATTCCATCTCGTTGGAACTCACTGTCATCGTTGACAAAGAGATAGACATATAAGTCTCCGGGGGGGCCATTGCGTTTGCCAGCATCTCCTTCCGACTGCACCCGTAGGCGAGTGCCGTTATCGACTCCGGCGGGGATGGTAATCTTGAGCTTTTTCGCGACTTGTAATTGTCCCTTGCCCGAACAGGTGGCACATTGGTCTTCAATGACCTGTCCGGTGCCGTTACAGGTGGGACAGACGGAAACTTGTGTAAAGCTACCAAAGGGGGTCCGGGTGGCGCGACGCACCTGTCCTGAGCCGCTACAGGTGCCACAGGTTTTGGGACGAGTTCCCGGTTTGGCTCCGGTTCCGCTACAGGTGCCACAGGTTTCGAGATGGCTGATGCGGATTTCTTTCTCGCCACCAAACACGGCTTCGCGGAAATCGAGTTTTAGATCCAACCGTAAATCATCGCCACGGGTGGGGCCACTGCGGCGGCGGGTTTGGCCGGTATTGCTAAAGCCGCCAAAAAAGGTTTCAAAGATATCGGCAAATCCACCGGGGATATCGGAGAAGTCCGAGAAGCCGGCCCCTGGAACGCCCGAACCCACTCCGGCTTCACCGAAGCGATCGTAACGGGCTCGTTTTTCGGGATCGGATAGCACCTCGTAGGCGCGGTTAATTTCTTTGAATTTCTCTTCGGCCCCCTCTTCTTTGTTGACGTCGGGGTGATATTTACGGGCCAGCCGTCGGAAGGCTCGCTTAATTTCGTCTTTGTCGGCGGTGCGAGAAACACTTAGAAGTTCGTAGTAGTCGGCAGCCATAACGCGCTCGTTGCTAGGAGTTGGACAGGAGAGAACAGAACGTCTCTCGTCTTGGGGACCGATGTCTGTGATGGTCGGCTGACGAGAGAGGAGAAGGATGGGTTAGAAAAAGGGATTATCGGGGTCCCCATCGTCCACTGGTTCGGCCGGGGACGAGGAGATATCGAAGGGATTATCGCCCTTTTTCGGGGTCGGCTGGGGAGCCGGGGAGTTGCTTGGCTCCGCTGCTGGGCTGGGAGCATTTTCCCGAGGGGCCGCTTTGCTGGGGGTCTGCTTTTGGGGACTTGAGGTTGGGCGGGAGCG
>NZ_JAWOCL010000075.1:0-8630 GCF_046483825.1 Sodalinema sp. | reverse complement strand
AGCGTCACCGCCGAAGCCTCGGGAACGGGCCGGGCCGAATGCAGAGGACGTAGCTGGCCGCTGTCATCTTGGAAACTGGGGAGTTGTAGGAGCTGCTCCTCTGGGGGACAGTCAGCGGCGAGGTGAAGCTGATGCTGCTGTAGACTCTGGTGGAGTTCGTCGGGGCTAAGGGCGAAGGGATGGGCGGCGATGGTGGTCGTCTCGCTGGTGGGGTGAGTGTCAGGACGCAGACGCCGCCAGGTTTCTCCCCAGAGGAAAAAGTCATTGTCGTTGAGGAGCCAACTCCCGTGTAAAACTGCCATGATGATAGGGATGCGATCGCGCGGTGAACGAGTGGATAGGGCTAGATACTGAGGATCCCCGTGACGGTGGACAATTGCCAACAGACTGATCGCCGTGGGGGATGAGTCTGATGGATACTAGCGCGTTTTATCGCTATCCCGGATCTGTGGCGAGTTTGGGGGAGTAGCGAGGAAATAGGATTCAAGGATGGGTTGGCTCTCGGAAGAGGAGATCGAATCAACGGGTCTCCCATGGTCTATGCTACTCTGCCACGGCAGCATTTTCTAGATCGTTTTCGAGATTTTTCTTGGCGTTGGTTAGCTCGGTCTCGGGCCAAGGTTACACCGCTGAGGTGCAGAGCCTATCTGACATCTCCAAAATTCCTGTGTAAGATTGGAGCGACAGAGTAGGGGAGCAATGGGGCGATGGCCCCAACGTCAGGTTGGATCTCTTTGGTTGTTCAGAGGCAGTTTTGCATGAAAGCCCTTACCGTGTTAGGGACAACATCTCAGGCCGGAAAGTCAATTCTCACAACGGCGATTTGTCGCCTACTTTCCCGTAAAGGAATTCGTGTGGCTCCCTTTAAGGGAGCGAGCATCGGTCAGCAAGCGTATTTGACGGAAATTGGCGGTCAGATGAGTTACGCCCAGGCGTTACAGGCTTGGGCGGCGGGGATTGCGCCGGCGGTGGAGATGAACCCGTTGTTATTAAAACCCAAGGGCGAGTCGACGTTTGAGATGATCGTCAAGGGGGTTAAAACCGAGACGATTAGTGTCAATGAGTTTTATCGCTGGGCGTCGAGCGAGGGTTGGGCGATCGTTCGTCAATGTTTGGATCAGTTGGCCGGGGAGTTTGATCTGTTGGTCTGTGAGGGGGCCGGGAGTACCGCTGAGGTGCATCTGAAAACCTCGGATTTAGCGAATATGCGGGTGGCCCGCTATTTGAATGCGCCGACGTTGTTGTTGGTCGATAGTGAACGGGGTGGGGCTTTGGCCCATGTGGTGGGAACCTTGGAGTTATTGGAACCCATTGAGCGGGCTTTGGTGCGCGGGATTGTCATTAATAAATGGCGTGGCCCCGAGGCGGTCAGTCGTTCGGCGGTCTCCTGGCTCGAAGAACGGACGGGGATTCCGGTGTTGGGGGTGATTCCTTGGGATGCGATCGCCTGTTCTGAGCAGGAGACGTTAAGCCTCCTGAAGCGTCATGGAACACCGGCCAATCCGGAGGTCACGGTGGCGGTGGTTCGTTTACCTCATTTGACAGGATTTGCGGATTTTGACCCCCTTGATGCTGAACCGACGGTTCGGGTCAAGTATGTCTCGCCCAAGCAGTCGTTGGGCTATCCTGATGCGCTGATTGTGCCGGGAAGTCGCACCACATTGGCGGATTTACAGGTGTTACAACACTCGGGAATGGCGAAAGAGATTTTGGAGTATCAGGCGGCGGGGGGTACGGTGTTGGGGATTTCTGGCGGCTTTCAGATGTTGGGGGAGTTTGTGGCTGATCCTGAGGGAATTGAAGGGGTTGAGGGTCGTGTTGAGGGGCTGTCGTTGTTGCCGATGACGACGGTGATTACGCCGCAGAAGGTGGCCCGTCAGCGATCGCTCACGTCGACCTATCCTCATGTTGGCTTGCAGGTGACGGGCTATGAGTTACATCGAGGCCATTCCAAGTTCTCCCAAACGGAGGAGTTTAAACCGCTGTTTGAGGATGCCAAGTTGGGGGTGGTCGATACCTATCAGTCGGTTTGGGGGACTTATCTACATGGCATTTTTGATAGTGGTCCCTGGCGACGAACCTGGTTGAACCGCTTACGACAACAACGAGGGTTGAAGGCGTTACCCACGGGGATTCCCAATTATCGGGAACAGCGGGAAACGCTGTTGGAAAATCTTACGGATTTTATTGATCAAAATATTGACATGAGTCAGATTTTAAGGTAAAAGGCGCAACCTCAGCTAAAACCCAGTAGGGCGGTCAGAATCAGTAGACTACTGATCAGGGCAAACCAAATAAATTGATTGTCTGATCGGTTGATTTGGCTGGGATCAATTGGCTCGGGTTCACGGATAGGGCGGGGTTTGGGACGACGGGGACCGCTGGGGTTGGAGCCTTTGCGATCGCTCGGTTGGGCCACGTCGGCCTCGTTGAGGTCAGGAATGCTCACGTTCCACTCGGGCCGGGAGGCGAGGCGGGGGGCCTCTAAAATTGCCAGGAGACGACGACTCTGTTGGCGGGTGGCCCAGTTGGGGTGACGGGCGAGTTTACGACAGAGGGTAATGGCGGCGGGATAGTCGCCCACGGCTTGGTAGGCGGTGACCAGCCAAATTTGAATGTCTCCGCCGAGGGGGGTGGCCCGTTCGATGAGGGCGCTGGCTTGTTCGAGACAGGTCACGGCTTGGCGATATTGACCCATCTCGAACTGCTCTTTGGCGGTTTCGTAGTTAATGCGGGCGAGATCGGTTGCTTCGGGGGTACTCACAACGATTGAAACGAATGAGAACTAAGGGAACTCGATGACGGGCGAACCCATAAGCTCAGGGGCGGCTGATGGAGTGGCATTCGGGAACTGCATCGGCAAGTTAACCGTCGCCATCGTATCGTCATCGTATCGCGATCGCCGCCGCCGTAACAGGCTCCTGGGGCGATCGGCTAGAGGTCGACTGAAGACAGAAGGAAATTTTTGTCCGTTTTCCGTCCAACCTCCCAAATGAACTGCTATGGTGCTAAGGGGACAATCCCGAATTGCCCAGACTTCTGTTGCAAAGGACGTTAGATACCTGTCCGACGCTTGGCGAATTTCAGACGAAGCATATGACCAGATTGCGTGATTGGATGGTGATTAGCTTAACAGCCGCCATCGCCCTCAATTGTGTTGAGGTTCAAGCCACCCCGAAAGCGTTAGGTAAAGACTTAACCCAAAAGACCGTCTCCGAGGGCGATCGCGTTGTCTCCAAACAGCTCACGGTGGAGTCGTTGGACTCGTTAGAGGCTGACCCCGTCCCGCCTGACTCGTCGGCGGCGGACTTGGCCGCTCCTGAGGTGGAATCCCGCCAGGCTCAGGCGTCGCAAGAGCCAGACTTGCCAGATGTTTCTGACTTTCTTCAACCCTCTGGGGCGACGCCAATTGCTCCGGATGAGCCGGCCCCGGCCTATCTTGATCCTCATCCCAATTTTCTACGCTTCCCCACTCGCACGGAGGAGGTTGAAATTGTGGGGACGCAGCCAATTAGTCTCAATCAAGCCTTAGAATTGGCGGTTCGCAATAATCTCGATCTTCAGCAAACTCGTGTCAATCTTGAACGGAGTTTGGCCAGTCTGCGGGAAGTTCAGGCGGATTTGTTCCCCAGTTTGAACCTCTCGTCTAATGTGACCTGGAGTGATTCGGCGAATGCTCGTCTGAGTATCCGCCGCCAAGAGGAAACCCTGGGGGAGCGATCGCCGATTCAAACAGACCCCACCTCCACAACCTGGAATACGGAACTGAGGGCTAACTATACTCTGTTCGATTTTGGCGGACGCTCGGCCCAGATTGCAGCGGCGGAGGCTCAGGTCCGTAATGCGGAGTTGCAGATTGAGCAACAGCTAGAACAAGTTCGGTTACAGGTGAGCGAGGCTTACTACGATATCCAGGATGCTGATATGAGCGTGCTGATTAGTCGCTCGGCTGTAGAGAATGCTCAACAGAGTTTAGAGGATGCTCAAGACCTAGAGGAGGCGGGGGTGGGGACTCGTTTTGATGTTTTGCGGGCTGAAGTACAGTTAGCCAATGAGGAGCAAGCTCTCAATGATGCCTTAGCGAATCAACGGGTGGCTCGACGACGGTTGGCTCGGGTGTTGAATGTGCCGCAATCGGTGGATCTCGCAGCGGCTGATCCGGTTGATTTGGCGGGGGTTTGGGAGTTAGATCTAGAGCAGACGATTATTTTGGCTTTCCGCAATCGGGCTGAGTTGCAGCAGCAGTTGGTCGATCGCGATATCGCTCAAGAACAACAACGGGCGGTGCGATCGCAGGGGTTACCACAATTCTCCCTATTTGGCTCAGCGAACCTCGTTAGCACGTCCGGCGATGATGTGGGGGGTCTCACGGAGGGCTACTCAGCGGGGGTTCAGATGCAATGGAATCTCTTTGATGGCGGCGCTCGGGCGGCTCAGGTTCGCCAACTTGAACTCGAAGAAGAGTCAGCAGAAGTCCGCTTTTCTGATGCTCGTAATCAGGTCCGTGTAGAAGTCGAGGAATCCTACTATCAACTCAACTCTAGCTTACAAAACGTCAGTCGCGCCACGGTGGCTCTGGAGTTGGCCGAGGAGAGTCTGGATTTAGCCCGGTTGCGATTTTCAGCCGGAATTGGCACGCAAACTGATGTGATTGCGGCCCAGGATGATTTAACTGAGTCTCAGGGAAACTTAGTCTCGGCGATTTTGGGTTACAACCGCGCCTTGGCTCAGTTACAGCGTGCGGTCAGTAATTATCCCTTTACTGATGAGATTCAAGGCCGGTTCTAGGGGGCGATCGCCGGGCTGTCTCTGTCACAATTCGGCAAAATTCGCCACAATTCGGCAAAATCCCCTAAAACCGCCGATTCTGGCTCATCAGCGCTGACCATGACCCTAGGGTTAGTTAACAATATTTTACAAAAACCGTAAAGATTGTTAACATCAAAACACCCCTAGATTGTTGTAAGCCAAACCCACAGATGGAGAGTACCCATGGCTAATATTAAGTTTGTTAACGAGGACTTGGAAATTGTCGCCGCCGATGGTGCGAATTTACGGATGAAAGCCCTTGAAAATAAGGTTGATGTCTATAAAACTTGGGGCAAGCTGACGAACTGTGGTGGCTATGGACAATGTGGCACCTGCATTGTTGAAGTCGTTGAGGGGATGGAGAACTTATCGCCACCGACGGAAACTGAAAAGCGTAAGTTGCGCAAAAAACCTGACAGCTATCGTCTCGCTTGTCAAGTACAAGTCAATGGCGAGGTGAGCATTAAAACCAAGCCATGATATCCTAGAGAAGCTTCATTGTTTAAGATGCTCGAGGCTTTCTATGGAAGTTAATGATCTTGGTTTTGTAGCGAGTCTTTTATTTGTACTCGTGCCTACGGTTTTCTTGTTAATCCTGTATATTCAGACCCAAAGCCGGGAGAGCTAACCCAACGACGTTTAGCGATCGTTGCGGCTCACCCCATTTTAACCAAACCCCCAGTTTTTCCGGAAAACTGGGGGTTTGGCGTTGGGGCCAGTGGGAGAACGAGGGTCCTTAACGGGCAAGTAACACGGGACAGTTGGCATACACTCGCACATAGTCAGACAAGGACTGTCCAAGAAGGCGATCGAGATCCGGTAAGGCTTTGGCAATGTTTGGACGGCGATCAGGCGATCCTAACACCAACAGATCGACGTTTTCCTCTTCCGCAATGCGGCAAATTTCCGGGCCGGCTTTCCCGGAGGTGATGAGACTTTGGGTTTGTAAGCCGAAACGTTTGGCTTTCTCGTTGGCGGCTTTCAACACCGGATCATTTTCCGGGGCCACGTTCTTATCGGGTGGGTTGACGTGGGTGAGGAGCAGTTTGGCATCTTTGAGATCTTTGACCCAAGATAAGGTCAGATCTAAGGACTCTTGAGCCGATTCAGAGGCATCGAGGGCCACCATCACTCGTTTGAGCCGTTTGACGTACACCTCATCCTTGACGAGTAACATGGGGCGATCAGCCAGTTGAAAGACATACTGACTGACGGAGTTCTCCAGAATCGAGACGAGACGACCCAATCCCCGAGATCCCATGATGATCAAATCGGCGTTTTCCTCTTTCGCCACGTCGCAGACGATGGTTTTAGGATCGCCTTGCTTGAGTCGGGGGTTGATCTTACTCGGATCAACCTTGAGGGATTTAACGGCTTGGGCCAAGACACGTCCCCCTTCTTCAAGTTTCTCGGAGACCAAATCAGCGGAGACTTGAGGGGGGACCACGTGAAGGACAGTAATTTCGGCTCGCTGAATCTCCGGAATCTCAAGGAGTTGGTTGAGCATCTCTTCGCACAACCCCCGTCCGGCGACGGCAACAAGAATTCTTTCAATCATAATTTTGGTATCGGGTATTTACAACAAGTGATGCCAGGGTGTACCGTTCGGCTGCGGTGTCCCCAAAAGTCTGTAACGACACTACCATTAAGGATAAGCCCGTTGACCGGCACAAAATTTGTAGAAATGTAGCGTTTTGAAACGATTTGTGATGCGAAATTCAGAACATCTGCCCACTGGGGCCATCCAAAACCGCGTTGTGGCTGAAGATGGCTTATGGTTCGAGTACCCCGTTCGCGCCCATCCTCACCATACGGACTATGGCGGGGTGGTTTGGCATGGACAGTATATTGCTTGGATGGAGGAGGCCCGTATTGAATGTCTGCGATCGATTGGCATTGATTACGCGGACTTGGTGGCCCTCGGCTGTGAGTTGTTGGTGGTGGAGTTATCGACGCGCTATCACCGAGCGATGCGTCTGGGGGAAACGGCGATTGTGCGAACCTCGATGGAACCGGGGGCGGGGGTCCGCCTCAATTGGGATTACCAAATTGTGCCGATGGAGGGGGGCGACCCCTTTCTCAGTGCGCGTGTGACCTTGGTAACGGTCGATCGCGAGAAAGGTAAAATTATGCGCCGCCTCCCCCCGGTGTTGGATGAGGTCTTGGCCAAGTTGACTCAAACCTCCTAGACTCAACCCTCCTAGAGTCTCCTAGAGTCCCCTAGGGCTGAATTTCAGCCAGTTTGGGCAGCAGTTCCTTGAAGGCTAGACCCCGGTGACTACAGGCTTTTTTGCGCTCGGGGGACATTTCAGCGAAGGTTTGCTGTTCGGCTTCGACCCAAAAGATGGGATCGTAGCCAAAGCCGCCGTCTCCCTGGGGTTGATGGAGGATTTGTCCGGGACAGCGGCCTTGAACGTCGAGAACGATCGCCCCTTGGGGATTGGCTAGGGCGATCGCGCAGATGAATTGGGCCTGGCGATCGCTGCGATCGCCGAGTTCCCCCAGAAGCCGCTCGATGCGATCGCGATCGTCGGTCCCATAACGAGCTGAATGGATACCTGGCCGACCATCGAGGGCATCGACCGCGAGTCCTGAGTCGTCGGCGATCGCCCATTGTCCGGTCGCTTGCGCCACAGTGGCCGCTTTCAGACGAGCATTGTCCGCGAAGGTGGTCCCGGTTTCGTCAACCTCAAGAGCGGCGGGTTTCAACTGCAAATCCCAGTGCAAATCCCAATCCGTGTCTTGAAGATACTGCTGCATCTCCTTGAGTTTACCGGGATTCCCGGTGGCAACAATTAGAGTGGTCATCGCTGAATCGGGGCTGGCGTGCGTGGATATCGTTCCATGAGCGATCGCACCTGTTCGGCGTGATAGGAACTACGAGTCAGAGGAGAAGCCACCACCTGCAAGAAGCCAATCGACTCCCCATACTCGCGCCAAGCATCAAACTGTTGAGGGCTAATAAACGCTTTAACGCCCAGATGTTGCTGACTCGGTTGCAGATATTGTCCCAAGGTGAGGATATCGCAATCAACGGCCCGCAAATCTTGCATCACCTGACGCACCTCGGCATCCTCTTCTCCGAGTCCCACCATAATTCCCGATTTACTGTAAATCCAAGGGGCCATCTGCCGAGTTCGTCGTAACAACTCTAAACTCCGTTGATAATCACCCTGGGGACGAGTGCGACGGTACAGACGCGGCACGGTCTCTGTATTATGGTTGAGGACTTCCGGTTGTGCTTCCAGAATCGTCGCGAGGGCCGCCCAGTTCCCGCACAGGTCAGGAATTAGCACCTCAATGGTCGTTCCCGGAGACAGGCGACGCACCGCTTCGATACAGCGAACAAACTGAGACGCACCCCCGTCGGGGAGATCATCTCGGTTCACAGAGGTGATCACCACATGATTCAGGTTCAACCGCCGCACCGCTTCCCCGAGATGCTGAGGTTCGTTGACATCGAGGGGCTGGGGTTTCTTCTCGAAGTCAATGTCACAATACGGACAGGCGCGGGTACAAGCCGGCCCCATAATCAGAAACGTTGCCGTCCCGTTATTGAAGCATTCCCCAATGTTGGGACAAGAGGCTTCCTCGCACACAGTGTTGAGGCTGAGGTCTCGCAGAATCTCTTTAACGTTGCCGACTCGTTGCCATTGGGGGGCTTTGACGCGCAACCAGTCGGGTTTGAGGTTGACTTGCTCCACAGTTAATCTACCTATTGCAAGAGAGCTTGAGGCTTTATTGTACCGTGGGGGGAACGGGGAACAGGGAACACTGCTATTGCAGCTAAGGTGAACCGGTTGCCCCATATTATGTTTAAC
>NZ_JAWOCL010000031.1:0-7030 GCF_046483825.1 Sodalinema sp. | reverse complement strand
GCAACAGAATGAACATGAGGATGGTGTCAACGCTCTGTTGCCCAATACTGAAAGCCTCTACTGGCAAACGGGGAAACCGAACCCACGAGAGGAACTCGACGGCTTTATCTACCCCTTTGGTTTAGAGGACATCTACGGCTTGCAACTGGAAACTTCGGGCCGCTACCTCAGGTCCCCGGCTGACGCACCCTCCACCCCACCGCAAATCAACGATAATCCCCGCCCTCTCGCCGCCATTGATGACCTCAAACAGCAAATTTTGGCTCAACTTGACCCTGAAGCCAAAAGCCTCCCTACGCGCCGTCCAGAGCGCTATGGAAGCCTCGGGGAAACGTGGTTTATTTGGGCAAAACAAACAGACGAGCGATTGCAGTTCCCGCACGCTTCGCGATCGCCACAAGACCTCGCGCAAGATATTTATGCCCGTTTCCTAGACTTAGATCCTAAGGATATTCACGATCATTTAACCTTGACAGGATCTATAAAATATGGTCAAAAATCCCCCCATTTCTTTGAGTTTGAAAAGACTCCCACATTTTGGCAGGGAGAATGGCACGAGTTTTTAAATCGCTATCCCCATGTCTGTGTTCTCCTGTTTCCTGAGTCAGAAAACATTGAGGAAATTCGCGATTGGATGGCGAAATTTGCCAACTTTAACTTCATTCGCTGGTTCGGTTTTCGTAACAAGGTGAGGTGGGCCAAATGGAACAGCCGACAACTCAAGGCGGAACTCAAGGGGAACTATGCAACAGTGAAACGCCGATATCAGCGAGTGCGCGATCGCCTCAACTCGAAACCCGTCAACCTAGCGGAACTTCAGAAGGATTTAACCCAATGTCTGAGCGATCGCGCGGAGTACGCCGAGAAACTGGTGCTGCTGGATGCACAACAACACGCGATCGCCATCAACGCCAGAAACTACGAACAACGCCAACGCCGCTTAGGGTTAGAACTCCAGCGGACAGAACATTGCAACTGGAACCCCGATCGCGATATCGAGCAAATCCAGTTCGATCGCGACAACCTGGAAACGGGCCTGACACTCCTGGATCATCTCATCCGCAACATTGAAGGGGTGATTCAGATTGAGCAAACGAGGGGCGATCGCGCCTTGAATCAAACGGTGGGAATGGCGGGTGTGGGGTTGGCGACAGGTGCGATCGCCGTGGCGGTGGCCACCACTCACCCCCAGCAACCGCCTAAACCCCGAGATATCGTCACGGCCCCGGCGTTTTGGTGGAGTTTACTGGTGGGAATTGGGTTTAGTGTGTTGGTGGCGATTTTGCAGGCGATTGCACGGCGAGGACGGGGTTGAGATGTCGAGATCTAAAATTAAAAGCAAGTACGCGAGAGCAAGAGTCAATGCAAATCACACTCATCCCCACAGCATTTAGCAAAAAAATCAAGGTCTATCGATTTCATCAACAAGCTGTAGAACACTTTTGCATAGAGGTTCTCCTACCCAAAATCCTGCCTCATTTATCAATGCCTTCAGTAAGGGCTTTACTTCAGTAATCAAGCCTTGACTTTTCGCTTCAACCAAAACTCCTAAAATACCCGTATAACGGAGATTAAACCGACTTGCAACTAGCCGGCCGCGCCGTTCATCAATTAAAACTTGCTCAGCCTGAACCTCGACGGCTAACGCGATCGCTTCTGCTTCTCCAACATCGAGTTCGTTACTCAGGACTTCGACGAGGGTGCGATCGCTAACAGGACGAGTTTGAAGCCAGTCAAAGGTTTGTACCTCGGTCGCACCAGACACAGGAAAATTGGGGTCAGTTAATTCTTGATAAACGGCTTCAGGAATAAGAACTGTTCCATAAAGCTGGTGAAGGAGATGGAGGTGATTGATTGCTGCAAGATTATTAATGGGCGATGTATCACTGACAAGAATCACAATCGACCCATCTCCCGCAAGTTTTGAATATCTTGCTCAAAATCCTCTACTCCATAATGTACGGGGATGTGGCGACTAGCGAGGAGGTGTTGAAAGGCGACACGGTGCATTTGGGCAAAGCGACTGGCTTGAGCAAGGGTCAGCTTTTCTTGTTGAAAGAGCATCACAGCAATTTCCTGACGCATTTCAGCCTCAGTCATGTGAGTGGCGGTTAAAATTTCGTCAGAGACAATAACACTCATGGCTAAATTCCTTGCTATCCCTCTTAATTTTACTCTCCTTTGACCACGGGTGCGATCGCCGTGGCGGTGGCCACCACTCACCCCCAGCAACCGCCTAAACCCCGAGATATCGTCACAGCCCCGGCGTTTTGGTGGAGTTTACTGGTGGGAATTGGGTTTAGTGTGTTGGTGGCCATTTTGCCGGCGATCGCGGTTTCCGCACGCTCCGCGATCGCCCGACGAGGACGGGGTTGAGATATCTAGATCTAAAATTAAAAGCAAGTACGCGAGAGCAAGAGTCAATGCAAATCACACTCAACCTACCTGATCACCTCAGCCAAACTGAAACCTTTAATCAGAGCGATTGGCTTCGAGAAATTGCCATTTCCCTGTTTCAGCAAGAGCGAATTTCCCTCAGCTGCGCCAGTAAAATTGCTGGGATAGAAATTATGAAATTTCAAAAGCTACTGGCAGATCGTGGTATTTGTGTTCACTACGATGTGGAAGACTTGGAGCAGGACGTTCAACACCTGCGTGACCGGGGCTGGCTATGATCATCGTCAGCGATACCTCTGCCCTGTCCAATCTTGCCATTGTTGATCATCTCTGGTTGCTAGAAGCCATTTACCAAACTGTGATTATTCCTGACGTTGTTGCCCATGAATTAGCTGTTGCCAGCAATCCCACTATTCCAGCCATTCTGCAACTGGGCTGGATTCAAACCCAATCCCTCATCAATTTCGAGCTCGCTAACCAACTGCAACAAGAACGAGGACTCGATGCTGGGGAAGCCAATGCTATTGCACTAGCATTTGAGCTACGAGCTGATGATCTGCTTATTGATGAACGCTTAGGACGACAAGAGGCTATTCGGCTTGGACTGCCTATCATTGGTATTCTGGGCATTTTGCTCGTTGCTAAGCAAAGACGCCTTATCCCTCAAGTTCAATCCGTTATGGATACCTTGATTAACCAGGCTGGGTTCCGCGTCAGTTCTCAGCTATACCGGCGTATCTTAGATCTTGCTCAGGAACCTTAATCTAATAAGCCAAGTCTAGTCTGTCGAACAAGCTAGCCGACACGGCTTTGGGGTACGTACAGCCGTCGCGGTGGCCACTACTCACCCCCAGCAACCGCCAAAACCCCGAGATATCGTCACGGCCCCGGCGTTTTGGTGGAGTTTACTGGTAGGAATTGGGTTTAGTCTGTTGGTGGCAACTTTGCAGGCGATCGCGGTTTCCGCACGCTCCGCGATCGCCCGGCGAGGACGGGGTTAAGGTGCAAGATGCGAATCCACGACTGGAGTCTTCATGTCGACACCACATGAAGATGGCGGCTAAGGTAGTGGACATACTCGGCAACGACATCATTAAAATTGATGGTATGAGCAAAGACGCACGCATCCCCCAGCGCGACGAGGTACTACTAAAGCTACGGACGTTCCTTCGCGATCGCGGGGAAGCCTACGGACTTGAAGCTCTTGGCTGTTTCGGGTCTGTCGCGCGATCGCAGGCCACTGCCAACAGCGATGTGGATGTGGTTTACCGCGCTCATCCGGCCGCAAAACTAACTCTGTTCGATCTCGCTCTGATGCAAGAGGAACTGGTGGCGCTGTTGGGATATCCGGTGGATTTGATCGAGCTGCGTAATGAAATGCCGCCCCGCTTGAAGCAACGAGTGGAAAAGGAGACGGCCTATGCTTGAGGCCAGCTTGTTGCGGGAACGCTTGGAGGCGATCCTCGAAGCGCTCGAGCGCGTACCCCGGCGGTTTGCCAAAGTCCGAAGCCCAGAGGACTTTATCGCCAGCGAGGAAGGGCGGGAGCATCTGGATTCGATCAGTATGGTTCTGCTGTCCGTTGGCGAAGCGTTCCGGCAAATCGACGAAAAGACGCAAGGTGAATTTCTCAACCGATATCCTGAAATTCCCTGGCGAGCCGTCATTGGAATGCGCAACGTTCTCGCCCATGACTACTTCAGTGTGAATGAGGCCGTCATTTTCAACACCTGCGAGCTGCACATTAACCCCTTGATTGAGACAGTGCGGCAGATGTTAGCAGACCTCAAAACGGGTTTGTGACTATCGCACTCCCTCTAACTTCCCCGATGTTCGATTTTCCCCAGGCGATTCACCCCCAGCAACCGCCCAAACCCCGAGATATCCTCACAGTCCCGGCGTTTGGGTGGGGTTGACTGGTGAGAATTGGGTTGAGTGTCTTGGTGGCAATTTTGCCGGCGATCGCGGTTTCCGTACGCTTCGCGATCGCCCGGCGAGGACGGGGTTAAGGTGCAAGATGCGAATCCACTGCGGGGGTTCGATATTGGCTCGGTTGATCCGTTTGAGCCAAGTCGAACATCGAACCTATTAGCTCAAACCCCAATAACTCTTGTTTGAGCTTCAGATTCTAGCTCAGGTTTAGGAATGACACGAATTTCCACATCACTGCCGAGAGCATTTAAGAATTTAAAGAGTCGGTCAGTCGAGAAGCCGGAGAGCTTTCCATTCACTAAAGCGGAGACTTTAGGCTGGTCAATCCCAAGGATATTAGCGGATTCAGTTTGAGTTAACCCCTTGGCCTCAATCATGTTACTAATTTGTCGGACAAGTTCTGCTTTAATCAGTAAATCATCAGGATTGGCAAGTCCTAAATCTGCAAAAACATTACCACTGCTAGATTGAACCTTAATTTCATCGCTCATCTCTCTTCTCCTTTTAACTTTGCTTATAGTACCGATTATGATGCTTTTCTGCACGTTTTAGGCGCGTCTCAATACGCTCAATCTCTTGCTTAGGAGTCGCAATTCCTCGCTTAGATTTTTTCTGAAAAACATGCAGTACATAGACAACTTCCTCAAATTTAACAGTATAAACTGCTCGATATGTGTCCCCATCAAAGTTCTCAATAACCTCCAAGACTGATGCTCCCCTAAAGCCTTTAAGCGGTTTAACCTTTGAATGTTTTTCGCCACATTGTGCTAGATACAAGGCATATCCAACAGCTTGTTTAACATCTTCAGGGAAGTCCTTTAAGTCATCAAGGGAACTGGCAATCCATTCGAGTGGTTTTGAAGTTGGATTCATAGTCCTAATTATGCTAGTTTTGGCATAATTAGTCAAGTTAAAGACAGGAGACTGGACAGAGTTTGATTCAAGGTGCGATCGCACCTTGAATCAAACGGTGAGAATGGCCCAAACCCCGAGATATCCTCGGATAAGCCCAAAGGTTGTCGTAGGACTTGGTCGCGAAGGGTTAAAGCTTGTTGATAGACTGGAGAAGAAACCGAGTAGTTCACCGCCTGGATTAGACCTAAATGGGGATGAAACCAGTGATTTAAGCCTTTGAACAAAATAGCGACGCATTCCCCCACCTCGCCGAACGGCAGGTGGGGGTCAAGGAGCTGCCGAGCTGACAAGCCTTGGGGTATCATACTGTTATGGTACAAACCACATCAATCATCCGTACAGACCGATGGACTCTTAACCCGACAGCCAGCCAGCGGGTGCTGCTGAGCCAAACGGTTGAGGTTTATCGTCGTGTCTGTCGGCATTTGATGGGAATTCTCTTCACTCATTGGCCGTCTCTAGCCGAGTTATCGAGTCAAAAACGGGTTCTAGCTGTCGAAAAACTCATTCACCAAACCGCCAAGAACCCCAACCCCAAATACCAGCAATTTGACCAGACCTTTTACAAGTTCCCCAGCTATTACCGAAGAGCTGCCATCGTCTTCGCTGCTGGCCAAGTCAGTAGCTACATGACCCGATATCGAGAATGGCAATCGGGAACTCGTCAACGTCGGGACGCTAAACCTCCCGTCCTCAATCCCAACAGTGGCTGTTATCCGACCCTGTATAAGGGTGGTTGCTATAAACTCCATGGCTATGACCGCATCGAAATCAAGGTCTTTAACGGAACCGATTGGGTCTGGACAACCGTTGGGATAACGAGCTTACGAGAACGGCATACCGTAGATAGCAACAAGCTACGGTCGCCATCCCTTATTTTTGATGAGCCTACAAGGGCTTGTCATCTCTCAGTTCCCTTTGAGTGTCATCCACATAAACGGGAGGGAGAGGGTCGGGTTGTCACTGTTGACCTGAGTATCAACACCACCGCTACTGTGGCAGTCGTGAATTTTGATGGCACTGTAATCCACCGGGAGTTTATTCACCCGGGGAGAGACATAGACGAAGTCGCCGCAGCCGCTGGAACCTGCGTCCAGCGGAACGGCGACCGTCGGGATAAACGACTGAAATCAGTATCTAAACGAGCTAGTAAGACGATGGGGAACGGTGGAAGTCTTCAGAAAGGCTTCTGCTCTCATACCTACCGTAAATGTCGTCACATCAACCGCCAAATTGGGCAGATTGTCTCGAAGCGTATCGTGCAGATTGCCCAACAGTTCAATGCCGATGCCATTGTCTTTGAGAACCTAAAAGGATGGAAGGCTAAGGGGGGGCGAAAACGCTCCAACCTGCGCCAACGCTTTCATGGATGGCTCAAGGGGATGATTCGAGACTTGACCGAGATGAAGTGGCAAGAGATAGGCGGTAAAGTCATTGATGTCGTGGCCGCCTATACATCAAAGCTGGCTTATGACGGCAGTGGAGTCGTACGACGAGACTCCAACAACTATGCTCTGGCTAAATTTTCCTCGGGCAAGCGATACAATGCAGACCTTAATGGAGCACTTAATATTGCTGCCCGAGGGATTCTTCAGCTCACTCGCCGAAAGGACAGTGAGGAACGTTCGAGCCAATGTTCTCGGCGTTCGCCTAGAAGCTGGGCTTGTTTGTGTGACCTGTGGACTAGCACAGTTCGAGGTTAGCACCGACCGAGACACCTCGCCCAAGGCAGGTGGGGTGAGCTTCATCATACGCCCTTACTGGTCGCTCAGGGTTTCAATTAATAGG
>NZ_JAWOCL010000006.1:0-4562 GCF_046483825.1 Sodalinema sp. | reverse complement strand
TAGCCGAGGCAACTCATAGTTAACCGCTTCGATTGTCCCGGCAAAATCCCGCAACCAGCCTGCATTCCCCCACCCCTGTTGCGCCATCATCTCTGCAACGGCGCGCATCACCTGCACTAATCCCTCATCCACCAGTTCCCGGTGCTTCCTCAATATCGCCGCTTCCTCCCCACTGGGACAGGTGAGCAGTTCTTGAATCAGGGAGAGATAGGCTTGCAGTTGTTGTTCATCCATGACCACGCACCGGATAGGGATACCACCCCAATTTTACGCCATGCGGCTAGAATCCACCACAGACAATATCCCGTCGGGGGAGTCGTCAATTGGTCTGAAATCGGCAATACGAGGAGTGAGCATCAATATGGGGTAGGGTAGCCATGACGGAATTACTAGAAAGTGCGATCGCCCGGTTACAAACTTTGTCTGAGAGTGAGCAAAATGCGATTTTTGGGTCCTGCAATTCATTATTAATTATTAATTATTAATTGCGGCTTCAGCAATGGCTGAATATCATGCGGGTGAAACCCACCCACTTCACCCAGAGAAACTGACATCATGACTCACAAAATCAGCCTCGAAATTCCCGATGATTTGAGCCTACGCCTAGAAGCGAAAGCCAAAATCATCAATCTCTCCGTTAAGATATAGATCGACATTGGCGGCAAAATCAACGGGACCCTCAATTTTGACCTGCTTTAACTTGGAAAATAAACTGTTGTTTGTTTTGGGACGCGAAAAATTCTTGACAATTTCATAGAGTTGTGCTAATTCATCCTCCTCTAGTTTGCTAATTTCCTCATCAATCAATTGCCTGATATTCATGGCTATTTTCCTGGGGAACAATAGAGAGTTTATTTAGGCTTTACACCAAAACTGAGATATTCCCACCTCGATGGGTGACCCTTCCCACTGGTAAGGCATTCTGGGTTTAGGGTGATCAGGAGAATTTATGGCAGATTACATCCGTTGCCGTAGGGGCGAAAAATCCCCTCCTGGGAGGGGCTAGGGGTGGGTTCCCCTACAATTTTGTATCCCATGCAACAAATTTCACCCGATATCCTGAAGACCCTTTTCGATAACCTTGCGGGCCATCTCCTGTCACGAGGAGTTAGACGTGGGTTCTCTGACAAGATTTACCGAAAACCCATCCTCATCTTAGGGATAAAATACAGTCATTCCTCATCCTAATCTCCCCACCCGAACCCAAGGCTCACCCCATGGCCTCAACCCTCCGTCTCGAACTCCCTCCAGATACCCGGCTTCAGGTCACCCCGGAGCAATTTCTTCCCCTGGCCGCCGCCAATCCGAATCTACGCTTAGAACGAAACGCCAACGGAGAACTCATTGTCATGCCCCCGACTGGCGGTGAATCAGGTCAACGCAACTTCTCCCTTATCGGCCAACTCGCCGCTTGGGTGGCCAGCCATCCCGACCTCGGTGAAGGGTTCGACTCCTCAACCGGCTTTTTCCTCCCCAATGGTGCCATCCGTTCCCCCGATGTGGCCTGGGTTCGCGGCCGCCGTTGGCAAGCCTTAACCCCAGAACAACGTCGCGGTTTCCCTCCCCTATGCCCCGATTTTGTCATTGAATTACGCTCCGCCTCCGATGACTTAGCCCCACTCCAAGCCAAAATGCGGGAATATATCAGTCAGGGAACCGAATTAGGATGGCTGATTAACCCCCAGCAGCGACAGGTGGACTGTTACCGTCCTGGCTCGGAGATGGAGCGATTTGATCATCCTTTGGAGTTGTCGGGAGAGCCGGTCTTACCTGGGTTTCGCTTGCCGTTATCCCCGATTTGGTTGTAGGGGCATAACCCACCCCTGCCCCTCCCAGGAGGGGATTTTCGCCCCTACAAGTGGCGAATTAGGTCTTCGCTGATGGGGTCAAAACAGAGGATATTCTCGGGAGGAAAGGTGACCCAAAGCATCTCGCCGGGTTGGGGTTGAGTGCTGGCGGGGATAAAGAAATTGAGGACATTCTCCTGGCCCCGAGATCCCTCAGAGACGATCGCCGCGCGAATTAACGTCTCTCGTCCGAGGGGTTCCGTGATGCTGACTCGTACAGCCAGACTTCCGGGTTGTTCTGACGAAAGCTGGATGTCTTCAGGACGAATCCCGAGATTGAGCGTTGGCGGGGAAGTTTTGGGACTGAGATCCTCCAACGCTTGCAGCAGTGGGGGAGAGGCGGGGAAGTCCTGACCGCTCACCTCAAAACTAGAGCCATTATAGGTAGCCCGAAATAGGTTCATCGGCGGACTGCCCAAAAAGCTGGCAATGGTTTGATTGTTGGGCTGATTATACACGTCTAACGGTGTGCCAATTTGTTGAATCCGTCCCTCATGTAACACCACCAGGCGATCGCTCAACGTCATCGCCTCAGTCTGATCATGAGTCACATAAATGGTGGTAATCCCCAACTGGTGATGTAACCTCTTCAACTGCGATCGCATCTCATCGCGCAACTGAGCATCCAAATTACTCAACGGTTCATCCAACAAAAACACCTGAGGTTGACGAGCAATGGCCCGGCCGAGGGCCACCCGTTGCTGCTGACCCCCCGAAAGCTGTTTCGGCTTCCGTTGCAACAGATGCGTAATACTGAGGATCTCCGCCACATAGCTGACGCGATCGCAGATCGTTTTCTTCTCCATTCCCCGCATCCGTAAGCCAAAGGACAAATTCTGAGCCACCGTCATATGAGGATAGAGAGCGTAATTCTGAAACACCATGGCCACATCCCGCTCCCGAGCCGGGATATCATTGGCCTGGCGATCGCCAATATACAACTCCCCCGACGTGGCCATCTCCAACCCCGCAATCGTTCTGAGAATCGTCGATTTCCCACAACCCGAAGCTCCCACTAACACCCAAAACTCACCATCGGGAACCGTAAAACTAATATCTTCAATGGCACTCACCCCATCAAAGCGTCGTGTAATCTGATTTAGTCGAACCGTTGCCATAATAATCGTTAGCCTACCGGGAAGCCTTACCAAAAACCGAGGGGGATCTCAGATCCCCCAGAGTTCACTGTAACCTGATTTCCAGCCCCCCATTCCCCTCAAGCCTCCCCTTTTCCCAGGACAGATTGAGCCAGAACTTGCGCTATCCTAGATTGGGCGTATTAAGAACAATCCTTTAACAACCGAATCCATGACTTCTACCGTGTCCGCCGCCGATCGCACCATTCGCATCGCTTCCCGTAAAAGCCAACTCGCCCTCGTGCAAACCCACTGGGTGCGCGATCGCCTGCAAGAATCCCACCCCAGTCACCAATTTGACATTCACACCATGAGTACCCAAGGGGACAACATCCTCGATGTGGCCCTGGCCAAAATTGGAGACAAAGGCCTCTTCACCAAAGAACTCGAAGTGCGAATGCTCAGCGGCGACGCGGATTTTGCGGTACATTCCCTCAAAGACCTCCCCACCCACCTCCCCGACGGCCTCATCCTCGGCTGCATCACCGAACGCGAAGATCCCGCCGATGCGTTAGTGGTGCATGAAAAACATCAAGACAAACAACTCGACAGCCTCCCCGAAGGTTCCATCATCGGAACCTCCTCCCTGCGTCGCCTGGCCCAACTGCGACATCATTACCCCCACCTCACCTTCAAAGACATTCGCGGCAACCTCAACACCCGTTTAGCCAAACTCGATGACGGTCAATACGACGCCATTATCCTCGCCGTAGCGGGCCTCGAACGCCTGGGAATGGGCGATCGCGTCCATCAAGTCATCCCCAGCGACGTGTCCCTCCACGCCGTCGGCCAAGGGGCCTTAGGCATCGAATGTCGCGACGGCGACCCGGAAATCCTCGAACTCCTCCTGGCCATCGCCCATCCCCCCACCACCCAACGCTGCTTAGCCGAACGAGCCTTCCTGCGCAGTTTAGAAGGCGGCTGTCAAGTTCCCATCGGCGTCAACACCACCATTGAAGGCGACCAACTCACCCTAACCGGAATGGTGGCCCGTCTCGACGGTCAAACACTCATCAAAGACAGCATACAGGGACCCGCCGCCGACGCTGAACAACTCGGAGAACAACTCGCCAACGTCCTGCGAAACCAAGGCGCAACGGAAATTTTAGAAGAAATTTTCCAAGAAATTCAGCGAGGATCTTAAATCCCCAAGCGGGGCAATTTGCCCAACCTCGCAGCGACAGCGTTATCGTAGAGGAGATTGGCGGTTCCTGACAGTGGCCTATGTCTCCTCCCATTCCTCCTCGTCCCCCTCGTTCAGCTGGGCAACTGCTGAAACTCGGACTGGCCCAAATGCAACGGGGTGAGTCTCAAGCGGCGATCGCCTCCTTGCAACAGGTCTGTCGTCTCAGTCCTCATGCCGTCCAACAGTTCAAAGCCCAACGAGCCTTAGTCTCGTTATATCGCAAAACGGGCCAGGACCCCGAGGCGATCGCCCTGTGCCAAGATCTCTGTCAACATCCCCATCCCAAAGTCCAAACCTGGGCCAGCCAGAAACTCCAACAACTCACCCCCAGCGCCCCGGAACCGCCCCCATCAGAGGCCCTGGGGTTTATTCCCCTAGACAACCCCCCCGAAG
>NZ_JAWOCL010000230.1:0-11399 GCF_046483825.1 Sodalinema sp. | reverse complement strand
CTCAAAACAGCAATATTTGAGTTACTTCAAGAAGAGAAAGACGTTTTTTCTGAGCTATTAAGCGATGTTCTTGAAGAAATTGGCATGATAAATGCAATTAAAGAAGGCGAAAACACAGAAATTGTCAGCCAGGAGGAGATTTTTGAAATAGGGTTTTGTGGTAGCCGCACTGATGGCGGCTACTAGCCCCGTGGTTGATCCTTAGGATGGTGGAGGATTGGAGTAGCGTTGCCACATCTGATAATGTTCCTGGGCCAGCAACTCCCGCAAGCGAGGCGGTGAAATGATGTCACAGTCTGGGCCATAGCGGCGAATCTCTCGCAGCAACCAGAAGGGATTAGCCACCTCACGCACCACCCGGCGAACGTCGTCAACCATCTCATCCTCAATGTCAACCTCACGGCCTTCATAGGCTTTTGCTAAGCCACGATAAAAGTGTAAGTGTACTTTGATAGTGTCCAACCCCTCTTCACGCCAGGGAACATTGGTGGGGATAATAGATTGGATGCGATCGCGCCGTAAACAGCGGTTGTGATTCAGTTCGGGAAAGTCGCTATCTCGCACATCTTCCGTCTCATCACACCAAATTTGTAGGTAGTAGCGTTTCTCGTGGAAGTCGAACTGGACGTAACGGGCAGTGTAGGTGTACTCTTCTCCCTGGGCATTGCGATAGAGAACCCGAAACGGTTGACGTTTTTGGCGATAGTCTTCGACAAGAGTGCGCCAGGCCTGTCCCGTGGTGCTGAGTTTTTTCATGAATGCCTGACGGGTGGGGGAATCCAGGTTGCCGCGATCGAGTATCAGTTGTAGTAGAGTTTCGGCTTGGGCGATGAATCCGGTGTCAGTTAGGAGTTGGGTGGCATGATCTAGCACCTTGATTTGCTCCGGTGTCAGTGTAAATTTTTCGCCGAGTTCATAGTCTTCTTCGGCAATAGCGACGATGAGGCCGGAGATACTGGGGGATTTGCCCCACATAATGCCCAACCGACGGGCGATCGCCTCCAATTTGGCCTTGGTTCCTGGGGGGATTGACAGTGTAATGGTCTCTTTTTTCCGTGACATTCACTAATTTATACGTGTACTCTTGACAGTCGGGGTTGTATATGCCATTATAAATCAAGTACAGTTACAAACCAAGGAGTACTAAGCAGTTGTACTGAAACTTTCAATCTAGGGAGACCTAAATGGATGCTACGTTTATGTGACGAGATTGAGGGGCGATCGCCCAACCTGGAAGAGCGATATTTCAGCGAAATTCGCCCCCGACTCTATGAAAACCACGGCCAACACGCCCAATATGGCACTCGCGCCCGGCGGAGTTTGGCCGAACATCTCGATTCCGCCTGTCAGTTTGTCCTAACGGTGAGTGGCCTGGCGGAGTGGACCGAGGAGAGGCGATCGCACATCCTGGCCGCCACCGCCGTTCACGACCTCAACAAACTCGATGACCAGGGGCGCAACGTCAAAACCTTGGCCCGCGATCGCCCCTTCCTTGAGGCACAACTCCATCGCGCCTGTGTCGCTGAGTTTATCGGCAGCGACGACGACTTAGAACTTGTGCGTCGTCTGATTGAACGGCATTCGGGCCATAACGTCAGCGATGGAATGCGGTTTCTACCCGAAGACCCGGACATCAACCGCCAGGCCGCCCTCTTGGTCGCGGGAGACTTATTTGACTTGGGCATTGAGGAAGCAAAACGGATTCGCAAAGTTGAAACCGAATTAACGGTCGCCCTGCAACGGCCCTATCGCCTGTTCCAAGTCAGATTGACCGAAGATCGCGGCTACTTCACCGCCCTATTACTGGGGGCCTGTGAACAAGTCCTGGTGGCTAGCAACCTCATCCCCCTCACCATTAACCCCGATGGTCAACTGTTTTTAGGGGAAACCTTCCCCGAGGAGGATCTGGCCCCCGCCATTGCCCGCCAATGGCAACGTCAAATCGATGCCGTCTTTGGCGCGAACGTCGCCCAACTGGTCAAACCCAGCAAAGATGGCATCAAAATCGATGACCAAGCCGTCCAACAAAACCCAGACGAAGCCATCGAACAAATCGCTGCCCTCTTGGTGAAAAAAGCCAAAGGCTACAAAGCCGAGAAAGTGGCCCAAGACATCCACAAATATAGTAGTGATGCCGAAGCCGTCCACGCCGCCGCCAACTTGGGATTACAACCTGTCTCCAACGCTGAGGAATTTGCCCAATCCGAAGCCTTGAAATGCGCCTATCTCAGTTATCGCCAAGCCGGTGTGTCTCCCCAGTTAGCCTGGGACAGCATCGCCGAAACCGTGGGACTCTCACCGGAACAGCGTCAAGCCCTCGAACCCTTTAACGCCCAATATGGCCGCTGTTTATTTGCTGCTAAAGCCGTGAAGGGGGGATTAGAAGCCATTTACAGTGCCATTGAGGACTCTTTTCAAGGGCGTTGCAGCCAAGGGCAAGAAACCGTCTCCGACGACCTCATCCAAGCGGTCAGAGAACTGCTAAACCTACCCCAAATTCAGCCATTCAGCGGCTTTAAGCAACTGAACGCTTACATCCAAGCCAACCCCCGTCAACGCTGTTCTTTGGGTAGTATGACGGGTGAAATTGGCGAACTCAAATCGCCGCAAATGCCCCCTGGGACTAAGGTTCAATCCTTTTCCAATCGTCTCCCCGGCGGGATGAGTGGCGACCCGAAACGGCGGGGGGATGCCCTCTCAGCTTTGAGTTATCAACTGATGGCGGTGGGGTCGAATTTTCCCAAAACGGTGAAACAGGATCCCCTCTATTTACATTTTGCCCTCCCCCCAGGGTCGAGTTTGGAACTGCGGCGGATTTGGCGCAAGTGTCTGCAACGGATTGCAGAAACCCATGAAGATGGAACGGTTACAGTCGATGAACTGCAACTGTATCGGGATCATTCCGTCGTGTTCAAAGCCAATAAAGTGGTGGGATTCGCGTTCCCCAAACGTCCCCAGTTTGTCCATGGAACGGTGACGATTCCCATTCTTTGGGGAGAGGTCAATTCCTCGTTGGCCCTCTTGAAATCCTTACGCTTAGGGTTAGAAATGAGTTTGGCGCTGGATATGGGGTTTCCCCTTGTGGTCAGTTCCAACTTAGAACTTAAACCTAGTTGGGACTATTTTGCCAGCGTCGATGGGATTCCTTCATCTCTGCGTCCTCTGTTGGGAGATGGGCAGTATTACCGCCGGGGACAGTTGTTGAAAACAGAGAACCATCAACGCCTAACGGCTGACACTGTTTTGTTGCGATTGCGCTGTTTAGGGGATTTGGCGATCGCCGTCTCGGGGTTACGCAAAAAAGACGATTGTTTCTATCAGCTTGCCCGAGCCACAGTTCGACCCCTAACACTCTATCATGTCCTCTTGCGCTGGATTTTACGGGAACAAGAAAATCCTAATTTAGAGCGAATTTGGAAAGACATTCGCAACCCTTTGCATCACCTACTGGAGAGTTTTATGTCGGAAGAACATCAACAGATTTCTGACTATCTGAAGCGAGCCGCTTATTTGGCCCGATCAGCAAATTTGCACGGTAGCTCCTATCGGCGAACCGCCAAAACTGAACCCTTTTCTCGGTTTATTCAAGCGGTTCGATCCAAAAAGTCACACATGGACTGGGATACAATGTTTGCTGCCTTAGTTCAGCAATACTTTAATCGTCTTGATCGGATTCGAGACTATAAAGTCGGAGAAACCAAATATGAGCAACTCAAAGAGTTTTATGGGGTCTTAGAAGAGATGTTTGAAGAGATTTATCACCGGCGTCCTGAACGATTGCTGACTGATGGTAAAACCTTGGAAGCGGCGTATCTCTTTTTTTGGGAAGACGCTGATCAAAAAATTAAGGCTAGTCGTAAATCTGAAGAGTCTGATAAGCCTGAAGATTCAGATACATAAGGGGATTAACCTCGTTACTTGGCTCCAGCCAAGTAATGCTCTCCCGGAGGCTCTGCCTCCTTCCCGTGAACTGGCGGCAGAGCCGCCCTAAACTGTGCCACGGCAGAGCCATGGCACAAGAAGCTAAGAATCATTCAATTATCCACAATTTGGAGACTTAATCATGTCTATCGAACGTTTGACTCCCTTTCTCGCTCAAGAGTACGAAAACTTCCCCAAAGGACGCACCATTGGCGTTGTGGTGTTGCGAACCACTAAATCTGAGACTATTTTTCGCACTGAAGGCACTGGGGAACCGATGTGTAGTGAGTATGTTCAAGCTGGCTTGGAAGATACCAATTCTATTCCGCGCTTGTTGATGACTAAGCGTAAACAGATTGCCCCGGAACGGCGGCGGGGACGGGAATTCTTGCGCAATCATGAGTTACTGAAAACGGCTCCCAAAGCAGGCACAATTTGTTCTCTGAATACCAATGCCCCTTGTGAATTGTGCATCGATTGTTTCCTTTATGGCTTTGCCGCTGGCGGTGAAGGGGCGCAAAAAAGTCGAGTTTGGACTGAGGATGCCTTTACGGTTTTGCCGGCGACTGATTTAGTGGGCGATCGCACCATTAACGCTATTTTTGAAAATGGCACAATGCGCGACGAACAGGGGAAAGCATCCACCGCTCTCAACACCAGTGAATACATCAAGCCAGGAACCCATTTTCTTGACATTGTAACGCTCAAAGATGTTACCGCCGATGAGTTGCGCTATGCCCTCGGCAACTTGTTACTGACCACTCGTTACGGGGCAGTTTCGAGCCGCGTAGGACGGATGGACAACCAGATTTTAGGGGTCTTTGGCGGTATGGCAGAACTCCCGAGTTCCTTAGAACTTGTGCAAGGGGTATATGACCATCTCAGCCAAGGCAAGACCCCCCTAGAACATCCCTTGGATGGCAAGATTTTAACTCAGGCAACTCAGACGATTCTTGACACTTGGACTCAGAAACGCGGTATTTCCATGAAACTCTCCTCTGAAGAACTCAATGACTTAATTGAGGATATCGATCGCCATTGGTCCTTAGAGGAACAGGCTAACTTCCTCAAACGCCTGGATGAGTCCTACGAACCCTATCGTCAGGTCAAAGTTAAAGCCAAAGCCGACAGCAACAAAGGACGCAAGGCCAAATCGTAAAAGGAGACAACAGGAGACTGCCATCATGACCCAAGTTGAAAACAGTTTAGCCAATAGTTTAGCCAATCCTCCACCCCAGGTTTCCCCCTTTTCCCAGGCCCGTCTAGTGGAACTCTGGTGTGCCGAACCCATCTTTTTTGCCTCGCGGGAACTGTCGGACACCTACTACACCGAAGGGGTGATCGGCAATTATGCCCTCGCCTACGCCCTCGGTTGGGCGCGATCGCCCTATCGCCTACAAGGCAAAGCGACCGGTAAACCTCGCTATATGGAGGATTTAACCCCCCTCAACGGACACCAGTACATCCTACCCGCTTGGCCCCTGGACAATCGCCCCAGCTTCCGGTTTGAACGGTTTAACGCCCTCTCAGACTCCTACTGGTATGCCATGACCAACAACCGAGTCGCCACGGCCCGAGAAGACCTCCCCCTGAAGCGGACGGGGAAGAAACCCAACACCTATCGTCCCAGTAATTTTCCCCAAACGGGACGATTGCGGATGTTGGAACGGGGAAATCGCTTTCAAACCTTGGTGTTTGGCGAAGTTGAGTTACCCGAATATATCCGGGTGGGCAAGTTTATGAGTAAAGTTCGCCTCGACATCCGTGAACCGTTACCCGTCCAAGTGCTTCCCAGGGGCATTTATTCAAGTAACACCTATCTCAATGCAGCGGATTTGCCCCCATCTATCGACCTAGTGCGGTTTGATGTCATGTCCATTCCGCCGGCCCCCCTACTCAAACATTTGCAATTTCACGGTCCAGCTTGGCAGGTGGGGGACTGGATTTGTCCGGCGGATGTAGCCTTTTGTGGAGGAAATTCTGATGAAACCCCTTAATGTCACTCTTGAACCCGCCCAAATTGCCGTGGGAACCGATGCTGGATTTTCTGAAGCCTTGAAACAGGCATTTGAGGGCAAGGTGTTACAGCATCAACAGGATCTATATGAGGCGGCTAAAACTCATGATCTATTGCTGGATTTAGCCCCCACTGGAACTGGGAAAACGAAGGCCAGCTTCAGTGTCATTTGTGAAAATCCCCAAGGAAATGTGGTCTATATTGCCCCCACTAATGCCCTAATTGACCAGCAAACGGCGGCGGCTGAGGCCTTTGTGGCGGCGGCGGGATTACCCCATGTGGTGAAAGCCGCTTCAGCCCAACAAATTCGCCGTTGGCGGGATGACCGTGTGGGCAAACGGTCGGGGGAAAAACTCTATAATGTGTTGCGCGAACCCTCGATTTTGTTTCCTGAATGTGGTGGCGGTCGTCCGCTGCTGTTAGTGACGAATCCTGATATCTTCTATTATGCTGCTTTTTTTCAGTATAATCCCCTCGATCGCGGTAATCTTGCCAGTGTTTTTTATGGCAGTTTTGCGACGGTCATTTTTGATGAGTTTCACCTCTATGATGCCAAACAGTTGGTCAGCTTACTGTTTTATTTGGTGGTATCTCAGGTGTTTGGCTACTTTCAAAATAATCGCAAAGTGGTGTTGTTGACAGCAACACCGGAACCCGCTTGTGATGAAGCATTGAAGGTTCTACAACAGTCAGGAGTTCGGGTTTACCGGGTTGATGGTCAGGAAAAAGGAGGGTCATTGATTCCATCTCAAACGGCTGTGGCCTTGCAACTTCGTGCCTATTTAGAGAAAGATGAGATGATTCAAACGGTGGTTCAACAGGTGTGCGATCGCCGTCAACACTTTCCTCAGCAACAGGGTGCGGTCATTTTAGATTCTAAGGATACCCTAAACCGCATTCATGACGGATTAAAGGCGCGAGGGTATCAGGAGGATTGTGGAAAAATCACGGGAAATACGCCTAAAGATAAGCGCCATGATGAGGCTCAAAAACTGGTCATTTTAGCCACCAGTACCGTGGATGTGGGCTTTAATTTTGAACGGGAGATTGAGGGCGATCGCCAAAACCTCGATTGGCTCATTTTTTCGGCACGCGATCGCTTTTCTTTTTGGCAACGACTGGGTCGAGTAGGACGGGTTTTGGGAAAACCTAAAACTGAGATTCCCTCAGAGGCGATCGCCTATTTACCCGAAGCGGCTTGGCAGGACGGATTGAATGAGTCAAACAGTATTACTGGACGAAAACAGCTCGCCAAAACGCTCGAACAGTTAGACTGTTTACAGCGACCATTCCTCAATATATACTGGCGTTCTGAGGCGTTTTTAGAACTTGCTCGTCCTCTCTTGGAACTCGAAACCAGTTTAGACAAAACATCCGGTGCAAATCTCATTTTAGTTTTGTATGAAACCTTACAACGAGTGCTCGGTGGAAACCGGGATTGGCAGTACTATCGTCAGCGGATGAAAATCTTGCAAGGAGCAGAAAATATCGCCAAAACAGATATTGGCAAACTTGCCAAAGATTGGAAATACATTAAAGGAGGGCGTAATTTAGTCAATAACTTTCTCAAAACCTATTATTCAGAAGATTGGGAAAATGTCCAACAGGGCAATCAGTCATTAGATGCCCTAGAATCGATGATTTTGAGGTCTGTTGAACATCTAAAAAAACTCAAAAACCATGCCATTCTGCTGAAGACAAGCTACGCGCCACTCTTTCGATTTCGAGATAGTCTTTTCCCGAATGTGACCATTGAAGACCCCCAAGGATTTCTCTTAGATAGTTGTGGAGAAACCCAGTTAGATCCCTTGCATTTGTTGCGATTTTATGAGTTTGCCAGTGAGGGCGATCGCATCGTACTCACAAAACGCGCCTGCCAAACCTATCAACTCAGTTTTAGGTTGCAGGTCGATAATTTAGAAGAGTTTAGTAATACACAACTTGCAAAACTCTCGGCTTTTCCTAACTGCGAAATTACTCGCAGGATTGGGGACGATGTCCGTCCGACTGCCCTATTATCTCAACTGACTCCCCCCTTAATGCCAGGGGTAATTGTCAAAGAAAATCGTCGCAATCGTTGGGCAATTTGTAAACTGCAAAAACAGGGATTGACCTCCTATCCCATCACCGTTCAAGATGCTTGGGGAGACACCGCAACCTATTGCTTTTTCCCTAGCTTAGATGGTATTTTAGCGATCGCCTCAGCAGGATTTGCCCTAAAATGTCCTGATAACGAAGAATTTTGGTGTATTTAACCCATGCCTTATAGTCTTGTCTTCAACTTTGTTCCTGAAACCCTAATCCCCCCCGACTACGCCACCGGACGACATCTCAATGCCCTATTTATCACAGCCGTAAACGCCGTTGATCCAGAATTAGCAACTCATCTCCATGAACAAAAAACAACCAAAGCATTTACCAGTTCTCCCCTGCAAAAACTCCCTCCCAGTCGTCGTGATGTTCCCCCTCAAATTCCAGACATTCTCAAAGCACAATATCAGCGTCCCATTCCAGCACAAACTCCCTGCTGGTGGCGTGTTTCCCTCCTCGATGAGCAGGTTTTTGGACGATTGAGTCAATTATGGCTCAATCTCAATCCTCGCCAACCCTGGCATTTGGGAGCGGCGAATTTGCACATTACCAGTATCCTAGGAACTCCCCAATCCACTCAACCTTGGGCCAATGCCTGTTCTTATCAAGAACTCTATGAAACGGCATCTGATTCCAATCGGCGGCTAAATTTTCAATTGGCAACGCCTGTAGCGTTTCGGCAGCAGAAATATGACACAGCCTTACCGACTCCCGAGTCAGTATTTCGCAGTTTACATAACTCCTGGAAACGGTATAGTGGCATTGAGTTGCCAGGATTTGCCACAGACAACATTTTTCCCTGCTACTTCGATATTCGCACCGATATTTTGGACTTTGAGTTTCGTAAAAAGGGGAAATCCAGCAAATTTATTGGGGCGGTGGGTCGCATTGATTTCCGAATTTTGGGTGATGTAGAACCTGCCACCATTAAAGCCTTAAATACCCTGAGTCAGTATGCCCTTTACTGTGGAATTGGTCGCAAAACAACCATGGGAATGGGGATGGCGCTGGCTCGTTCACCTCGGAGGTCATGATGTTAGAAATTCCCATTGCGGCGTTGAATCACTATGCCTATTGTCCCCATCGCTGTTGGCGTATGTTTTGCGCCGGGGAGTTTGTGGACAATGTTTATACCGTGGAAGGAACCACCGGACATCAACGAATCCATACCGTTGGCGAGGGATTTCGTGAAGAAGCCTGGCAGGTGCGTGGAATTTGGTTAAGTTCCCAACGCTACGGCTTAGTAGGAAAAGCGGATTTAGTGGAGTCCGAGAAGGGGGAGTTGTATCCCGTGGAGTACAAGCGGGGGAAGCAGAATCCTTGGGAAAACGATGATTTACAAGTCTGTGCGCAAGGGTTGTGTTTGGAGGAGATGACCCGAACCCCAGTGCGCAAGGGGTATGTGTATTCCTTGCAGTCTCGGCGGCGGCGGGAAGTGGAGTTGTCACCGCAGTTACGGGAGACGGCGATCGCCACCCTGGAGGCGGTTCGGCAACTTCTCACCACGGGGGACTGTCCCCCAGCCGTCTATGAGAAACGGTGTCGTGGCTGTAGTTTGTTCGATCGCTGTCTCCCCCAGGCGGCGACGAAGATGGCTCGCTATCGAGAAGTCTAATTCGTACATACATAAGGAGAATCGGTCATGGGTACGATGTATGTGGTTCAGGAAGATGCCTTTCTGGGCAAGTTGGATGAACGCTTGCAGATTAAGCATCAGGGGGAACGACTGGCGGATATTCCCCTATTGAAGTTGCAGGGTGTGGTGGTGTTGGGACGGGCCACGGTGTCCCCCTCGGTGGTGGATGTGTTACTCGAACGCAATATCCCCTTGAGTTTTCTAACCCGCTATGGCAAATATCGGGGACGGTTGGAACCCGAGGTGACGCGCAATATCTTTGTCCGTCGGGGACAGTGGACGGCGGCGGGAGACACGGAAACCGCCCTGATGGCGGTGCGGGGGTTTGTGCGCGGGAAGTTGAAGAACTATCGCAGTTTGTTGCAACGGAAGCAGCGGGATAGCGATAGATTGGATGTGACGGGGGCGATTTCTCAGTTGGAGGGGGCGATCGCCGCCTTAGCTAAAACGCCCACCATTGCCCAGTTACGAGGCTATGAGGGGGCCGGCAGTGCGGCCTATTTTGGGGTGTTCAACCAACTCTTGCAAGGAACACCCTTTGAATTTACCCATCGTAACCGCCGTCCGCCGAAAGATCCGGTGAACTCCTTACTGAGTTTGGGCTATGCCCTGTTGCGCCATGATGTTCAGAGTGCTTTGAACATTGTCGGCTTTGACCCCTATTTAGGGTATCTGCACACGGAACGCTACGGTCGTCCCTCTTTGGCGTTGGATGTGATGGAGGAGTTTCGGCCTTTGGTGGTGGATGCCATGGTGTTGAGTCTGCTGAAGAAGCCAAATGGTCTGGGTTTGGGGGATTTTGAGCAAGAACCGTTAAATGGGGCGGTTTCCCTGACAGAAGACGGGTTAAAGCGATTTTTACGAGCCTATGAGGAGAAGAAGCAGTCGAAGTTTAAGCATCCGGTGATGGGGCGCAAATGCACGTATCAGGAGGCGTTTGAGATTCAGGGACGACTCTTGGCGAAGTTCTTGATGGGGGAAATTGAGTCCTATCCGCCATTGGTGTTGCGTTAGGGAGGTGAGGAAAAATGCACGTAGTCGTTTGCTACGATATTTCTGAGAACAAGCGCCGGACGAAGATTCACAAGATTCTCAAGTCCTATGGCGAGTGGATGCAGTTCAGTGTCTTTGAGTGCGATTTGACGGAGATGCAATATGCACGCTTGCGGGGACGACTGGAGAAGTTGATTCAGCCGGAGACGGACAATATCCTCTTTTATTTTCTCCGGGGGAAACATCAGGGGACTGTCGAACGGATTGGTTGTCCCCCACCGATGGATACGACGGTCTTCTTCTGTTAAGGAATGTTACGGTTTGCGCGAGAGGGTAGCTGTATGAGTGAGGCACTGCTGAAAATGGGCTGGATGGCTGCTGGGGTCTGGGTTTCGGGCATTTCACGGTTAGGGGGGTCTCGCGCAAACTCTGTAATGCTGATGGAGTATGGGTTTTGGGGTTTTCGATTTGGGGCTGGGGTTGCCCGTTTGGGGCGATCGGTGTTATTGTTGGGGGGTCTCGCGCAAATGGACCTTGAAAACTGCATACTGTCAGGGTTCCGGAAGGGAGGCCTCGCAATTCCCTAAAATGCCTTTGAGGGATTGAAACGAGTTTGTAAACTTCACCTTCATACCCAACACACTGCGCTCGCAATTCCCTAAAATCCCTTTGAGGGATTGAAACAGCGAACTCCTGTTCCCATTGGGAAAGGAAATCGGCAAGCTCGCAATTCCCTAAAAT
>NZ_JAWOCL010000213.1:0-4531 GCF_046483825.1 Sodalinema sp. | reverse complement strand
AATGTTCAGAGTCGGTACTTTCCCAATCGCACTGTCTTAACCCCTTAGGACTGTTTAACGATTCGGTTCTAGAGCCGGGAACTAGCACGCATTCCCGGGTAGGAACTTTAACTCTTGCTCTGAACGTAGCCCGTTAAGGCTTAAGCTGGTCAGCTACCTGAAGGGGAGGGCACGAAGCCCCCGTGCTTCAGCCGGGGGTGCTGACGTTAGAGCGAATCGGGAAGTCGGAGAAGAATTTGTTTTTTTCTGCCGTTCAGCCTACCGTTACCGCCCCTCGCGGTACATTGACAACAACCGTGGGTTTCGCGTCTGTCTGGTGGGCACAGGACTCTTCTAGCCCTTTGTTCTTTCGCCCCTTTAGCCTCCTAAAAGCGACCGCAGGGAGCTTTTCTTATTCTCTCATCTCGTTACTTGGCTGAAGCCAAGTAATGCACCCTTGGAGGCTCTGCCTCCACTAGGCGGCAGAGCCGCCCAACACCCATGCCATGGCAGAGCCACGGCACGAGAGGTGAACACCCATGCCATGGCAGAGCCACGGCACGAGAGGTACACCCATGCCATGGCAGAGCCACGGCACGAGAAGTGAGGTGATGGCAGAGCCACGGCACGAGAGGTGAGAGAGGTGAGGTGATGGCAGAGCCACGGCACGAGAGGTGAGAGGTTAATTCTCCAGAAGCGTTGCCGGCATTAAATACAGAGGTTTCGACGTGCCCCGTCGTACCCACTCCTGAGGATCGCATCTTGTAGCATTTTGTCCTGTTCCAACTCGGACCGGGTTTTGCCACTGAGATACTGTTGAACGAGGTCGGCGCAGTACGCTATATCGAGAAGAGATTATCGATCGCGGTCAGTCATGGTTCAGGATAAAAGGGTTGAGCCGTTCCCAGAATAGCGGCGCGACGGATGGGATTGTGACTCTGTTCGATCGCCCGGCGAGTCACCAGATCAACGGGGCGATTCTCAAACAAGAGACTCAGTTGTCGTTCAATATTGTCCAGGTCAAAAAAGGTGATGCGAGCCGTATCAGCCAAAGTGACCAGTACATCGATATCGCTATCGGGGCGAAAGTCGTCGCGCAAGACAGAACCGAACAGTTCGAGTGGGGTAATCTGCCAGCGATCGCACAGTTCCCTGAGTTGTTGGCGATCGACCGTGAGATTCGGACGCAGGGCGATCGCCCTCTGGGATAGATTGGCGTGGGTTGAGGTCATCGCAATTCCTCCGAAATATGACTGACGAATGGTTCAAACATACCCAAACCCTCCAGAGTCAGGGCGAACAGCCGTTCGCCCCGACAGAGATGAACCATTCAAAATGACCAGGCCATTAGGACTTCGCCGATTTCGCCTCCAAGGCCTCCAAACGACTGAGAAGATCTCGATTGAGTTTCTTCATCTTGTCCAACTCCCGACGCAGGCCCGTCACCGCCTTGTCCGTTCCCAGGTTTTTCTCCACCGTCTCGATCGCCTCCTCGGCCACCCGAACAATCCGGCCATCGGTGGCTTGTTCGGCGATCCCTTGTAGAATCGCGATCGCCCCCGAGGTGTCCATCGACTTCAACGCCACCACAACCGAACGTTGCGTTAAGAAGAAGTCTTCCCGGGCCAACTGTTCCAAACGAGTGAGGATGCGATCGACCAACGCCGGAGATTGTCCCGTAGAGACGGTTCCCAAAGCGCGAATCGCCCCCAAACGCAAGGCTTGAGGAACCGTAGCGGCGGTGTACTCCAGAATCAGATCCAACGCCTCTGGCTGCGTTTTGAACTGACTTAGCCCCGCGATCGCCCCTAAACGAACCACCTCATTCCAACCGGCTTTGGTCTCCAAAACCGTTCGCAGATGGGCGATCGCTTTTTCCGGTTTCGGTTTCCCATCCGGGAGTTTCGCCGCAATCATCCCCAAGGCCTTCGCCGCCGCCGATTCCACCCGATAACTGGCGTCGCCTTGCTTAACAATGGACTTCACCGCCTTATAACTGGCCCGAGTTTTCACCTTCGCCAAGCCGTTCACCACCGCCCGACGCACGCGGGAATCCTCATCTTGTAACCCTGCCAATAACCCCTCAAAAGCTTGGTCAAGGTTAATTTTAGCCAACTGACCCGCTATCTCAACCCGTACCCCCCAAAATGGCTCGGATTTGAGTGCTTTTGCCAGGGCATCCACTGCCGTTAAACTGCCCTCTTTAGCTAAGGCTTCAGCGGCATAAATCCGGGAAATCGGATCATCATCTTCGCGTAACTGGGCGACTAAATTGGGGAGAGGATACTTGAGTTTCAGGGTTTTGAGAACCGTATTCCCCACATCAAAGGTAACATAATGGGGTTTGCGGGGAAGGGCGAAATAAAAGGTTTGTTCCGCGTCACACAAATGAACGGTCACCCGTTGGGCGGTGTCGTCTTCGTAACCAAAGGCGATGGGAACATGGAGGTCAAACAGGTTGCGATCGTAGAGGGTATTCCCTTCTTTGGCTTGCGTTTGTTTGACCGTAACTTTGGCAACGTTGCCCTCTTTGTCCCAACTGTAACTCACTTCAAAATCAGGATGACCGCCCCGGAAGACATATTGGTCAAACAAGCCTTGTAAATTGCGTCCCGTGGCTTCAGAAATGGCCCGCAACAAGTCCACAGTTCCCACGGTGGAGTGAGCGTTTTGATTGACAAAATGGGCGATCGCCTTAAAGAACAACGCCTCACCCAACTCACAGCGCAGCATATGATAAACACAAGCCCCCTTCTCATAAATGTGGCTATCATATAACTCAATGGGTTCCCGATAGATATTGGTGACAATGGGGCGACGATAGCGGCGTTTATCTTCGTCGAGATAGCTGCGGGCTTCTTGTAAGAGATAATAGGCCCCATCATCGTGACTATATTCATACTCAGTCCACAAGACCTCAGCATAGGAGGCCATCCCCTCTTTAATCCAGGCCTGAGACCAATGTTCAATCACCAACAAATCGCCAAACCATTGGTGGGCTAATTCATGGGCGACGAGGCTTTCACTGCGTTCATTGTCGATCGCCGCCCGTTCATCCAAGAGACAGCGATCCGTTAAAAGTGTCGTTGAGGTGTTTTCCATCCCCCCAAAAATGAAGTCAGTCACACAGACTTGAGCATATTTAGGATAGGGATATTCGTAACCAAACGCATTACTGAAAAACTCCACCATTCGCGGCGTTTTCCCCATCGTGCGTTTTCCATCTTCAACGCGATCGCGTTCCACATAATAGGTAATGGGTTTACCATTCCAGTCATCGCGAATCTCAGCAAAACGACCCACCGCCAAGGTCATCAAATAGGTCGGATGAACTTGAGTTTGTTTCCAATGATAAATCTTCTCTTGACCGTCATCCTCGGTACTGAGGAGATCGCCGTTAGAAATCGCGAGGAAGTCTTGGGGAACTCGGACGCGAATTTCCGAGGTCGCCAGTTGTCCGGGATAGTCAAAACAGGGAAACCAAAACCGGGAATCTTCATCTTCTCCTTGAGTCCAAACCTGGGTGGGTTTATGGGGTTCAGCCTCCGTTGGTCCCACAAAATATAAGCCCCGTCGAGGCTGTTTAACGCTGTAGTCGATTTTAATCGCCAGGGGCTGTTCCGGGTTGGTGGGGTCATCCAAATCAATGGTTAGAGTCTCGCCGTCAGCGGAAAAGGACTGGGGGCTATCATTGACGTGAACCGCTTTGATCTGGAGTTGAACCGCATCAAGTTGTAGTTGCGTAATCCCCGGACGAATTGGCGTTAGATGGATATGACAAGTCCCCGAGAATCGCTGTTTGGGGATGTTTAAAACCAAATCTAGGAAAATATGTTCGACTTGTCCGGGACGGTCCGGGGTGTAGTGAGGACGTGCGCCGGGGAGTTCAAAGGCGTTGGTGTTGGCGTCAAAGTAGAAGTTGGACATAATGCAGATTAAGGACAAAATCAGGCGCAGAACGTGAACAGGTTATGGTAGGGGTGACCGATCGCCCCAGCGGTGTAACGGGTCTCTTGTGGGGTGGCGATCGCCCCCTATCCCCAGTTTACCTAGCCCCCACGAGAAAGCTCACGTTGTAATCTCTGATTCAACGCTGAGATGAATCGGGGGAGTTCCCATGGTATAATCACACCAGATAACTCAGTCACCCATGTTAGTATTTGAGGCAAAACTGAGGGGAACCAAAGAGCAGTACGAACGGCTGGATGAAGCTATTCGCACGGCTCGGTTTGTCAGGAATAGTTGCCTGAGATACTGGATGGATAACAAGGGAGGAAAAGTCGGGAGGTATGAGCTGAGTGCCTACTGTGCTGTTCTAGCCAAGGAATTTCCTTGGGCCAAAAAGCTAAACTCAATGGCTCGTCAAGCCTCAGCAGAACGGGCTTGGACAGCTATAGCCCGTTTCTACGATAACTGCAAGAAAAAGGTTTCCGGAAAAAAGGGATTCCCTAAATTCAAGAAGTATAAAATTCGCGATTCAGTCGAGTATAAAACATCAGGCTGGAAACTATCAGAGGATAGAAGGACGATTACCTTCACCGATGGGTTTAAG
>NZ_JAWOCL010000202.1:0-3676 GCF_046483825.1 Sodalinema sp. | reverse complement strand
GGGATTTCTGCAAGGGAAGGTTCGCGAACAGTTCGGATTCACGGAACCGCCACCGCCATCGGGCCAATTGCGACGAGTTGGCTATCTCTCGGCTTCCTTTCGCCGTAACTCCGTTGGTTATTTGGTGCGTTGGCTGCTGAAGGCCCATCATCCCCAGTTAGAGGTGTTTGCGTATTCGCTGCGACAGACGGGAGATACGATTCAACAGGAGATTGCTGAGTCGGTGAGCCAGTTTCATGACTGTTCTGCGCTTCAGATTCCCCAAATTGCCCAGTTGATTCGCCAGGATGGGTTAGATCTACTGATTGATCTCGATAGTCTCACCTCCTCGAAAGCGATGGCGGTGTTAGCCCTCAAACCCGCCCCGGTTCAGGCGACGTGGTTGGGGTTTGATGCGTCGGGGCTGCCGGCCATTGACGATTTCTTGGTGAGCGATCGCCTTCTCCCCGATTCGGCTCAAAACGACTATGGGAGCCGCATTCAACGATTACCCGGCAGTTTTATCGCCGTGAAAGGGTTTGAGGTGGGGGTTCCGACGCGACGACGGGAGGATTTGGGGATTCCCCCGGATGCGGTGGTGTATCTGAGTTCCCAGACGGGGGCGAAACGTCATCCTGAGAATGGGCGATCGCAACTGCGGATTCTCAAACAAGTTCCCAATAGCTATTTTCTGATTAAGGGCCTCTACAGCGATCGCCATTCCCTGGAACACTTTTTTACGGAACTGGCCCAAGCTGAAGGGGTCAACCCTGAACAGTTGCGTTTTCTCCCTGATGATCCTAGCGAAGCCAGTCACCGGGCCAATCTCAGTTTGGCGGATGTGGTGTTGGATACGTTCCCCTATAATGGCGCGACCACTACCCTCGAAACCCTCTGGATGGGCATTCCTGTGGTGACGCAGCGGGGGGAACAGTTCGCCAGTCGCCATAGTTATGAGTTTCTGCAACAGGCGGGAATTGCTGAGGGAATTGCTACCAATGCGGCGGAGTATGTGGATTGGGGGGTGCGCTTGGGCTGCGATCGCGCGCTGCGGGAAGATGTCGCCTGGCGTTTACGTCAGTCTCGTCATACCTCCGCGCTTTGGAATCCTGAGCAATTCGCCCGTGAGATGGAAGCGACGTTCGCTGAGATGGTCTCCCCCAACCCGATATAATGGCAACTCTAGTGGCTCTGTTCTCTAGCCACTCCGGTATTAAGTGGTTACATTAAATGAGATAGTTTTATTCAATGTAATTGGAGATGAGTCGGTTGGAGTTTAAGGAAGACGTTACCGGGGCCTTAGAGCAAAGCCTAGCGGACTATGAGCGTATCCTAAAAGAGCTTGAAGAGAGTGAGGAGAAGGAGCGATCGCCCTCTCCCGAAACCTGCTTGCAGATTTTGCTGCTACGGGACAAGATTCAAACCCAAGTCACCCGAGAGCATCCCCCCTCCACACAGGCGGCTCTGCGGCTGATTTCCCTCGATGAACGCCTCAGCGAACAGGGGGGAATCATTGCCAAAACCCTGCCCTTAGACAAATTTTGTGACCTAATCGATCCCCCCGAATCAGCCTGGTGGTGGTATGTTCAGCCCCCCGAGGAGATTCATCCCTGGGATACCTTTAATTGGATCTGGGAACTCTTAACGGTTCCTATCCTGACCTCAAATTTTGCCCTGGTTGCGGCTATTTCCTCTCGCTTCTTGGCGGGTGGCCCTGATGCGATCGGTGCCTTTGCCACCATCGGACAGGGCCTCATTGCCCTGTTGGCAGCCGGTGCCCCCTTGAGTAAAGTGGGACAACAGGTGATCGAGCGATCGCTAACGGGGTTCAATCTGCCCAAATATTTATGGCATGAAGCCAAATTAACGCTGGCTTTAGCGGTCTTCCTGGGATTATTGGGATTCCAAGCCTATTTACCCAACATTGCCCGGTTTTACGTCCGACGGGGGATCGCCGCTCAACGGCAGTTTCAAACCACCCTCGCCTTAGCTCAGTTCCAACGGGCCTTAGAACTCGATCCCAACAATATGGAAGCTCATTTCCGCTTAGGAAACATTTATGAAGACTTACTCGAATTTGATAAAGCCCAAGCCGAATATCGAGTCGCGTTGCTCGGCGACTGTATCGAAGCCTATAATAACTTAGGCCGTCTTCACATTGTCCGGTCTGAAGATTATACAGGAGCTGCCGCCTTGTTGAGACAGGGACAGTTAAAATTGGAAAATCGCGACAGTATCGAGATTAAATACTGTTCGTCGGCAAGTCTTCAGGCGATCGAATATATCTTTTTAAAGAATCTTGGTTGGGCCCGATTGATGCAAGAGCGACCCCTTGACGCTGAGAGTGAACTCAGGAAAGCGCTGGAGATTAACCCCCAAGACGCGGCCCCCCACTGCTTGTTAGCCCAAGCCTTAGAAGACCAAAATAAAGAGCCTGCGGCGGTTTTAGAGCGATGGGAACAGTGTTATGCCTTGGCTCGGGGACTTAATCCTGAAGAGGATGATTGGCTGGAGATGGCTCGCCAGCGATTGTCTCAATCCGAGTCTGACGACGCTGGTTCCTCTGCCACTCCTGAGGAGGAAACGACTCTGGATGAGGGTGACCCCGACCTGTAACCTTAAACAAGTGCTAGGTTTGGGGTGCCTGGACTCTTTTGAGGGCGATCGCCGGTAGGATATAAACTCAAATCAACAAGTTGATTGAAGATAATGAAAGGGCTTTAGTTTAATTTGTCCGGAATTTTTAAGTGTCAATTGAATTTAGCACTTTATGAGGGGACTGGGCGGCAATAAATAAATCCGAGAATTCACTTGACACTTATGATTTATCGGTTATAACAGAAAAGGAATAGATGAGAGATTCTAATCCATCTAAACGTTTAACCTGACCTCCGGTCTTTCTCAGACCTGAAACCGCCCCAACTCGGGCTGTCCCAGATGGGGGTCTCTATCTATGGTCGCGCCCACTCCCGAAGCAGAAGGAGGGTGCTGCTGGGTCTGAAATTTTTGCTCGTTTTCACCTAAAAAAGTTGATAAAACGCCCATGAAGTTGTACGGATACGTGACCTTTGCCTCGACTCTGTTGGCATTGGGGCTTTCACTACCAACCCCGGCGCGGGCTTCAGAGTTTTTACTGGTCGACGTGAACGGTTCGGCTCAAATCAAACGTTCGGGACAATCCCAGTATCAGTCCGCTCGTGGGGGAATGCGCTTGAATCTTGGCGATCTCGTGCGGACTCAAGGGGGCGCTCAGGTCCGTATCCGCTGCTCAGATTTGACCACCACCTGGACGATGAATTCCAATATTGAGCGGGGTGTGGTTTGGGGCTGTCCTCCCGATGGCGGCTTCAGCTTGAGGGTGGGACGCCAAAGCGATAATACCCTCGGCGGTATTGATCCGAGTCTTCCCTATGTCATCACGCCGCGCCGCACCGTCATTTCAGATTCGCAACCGATGCTGCGTTGGAATCCAGTGGTCGGGGCCAGCCGCTACACTGTGCAAGTGATTGGCTCTGATGTGACCTGGGAAACCGAGGTCAGCGGGACTCAGGTACAGTATCCTGGGACTCCCCCCTTAACTCCAGGAGTCGACTATCGCGTCATCGTCGAGGCTGATACCGGCGCCTCTTCCCAGCTCGATGTGGGGTCTGAGACCGCGACGTTCGAGCTATTGTACCCCGAGGATTTAGACTTGGTT
>NZ_JAWOCL010000018.1:0-11905 GCF_046483825.1 Sodalinema sp. | reverse complement strand
GGACTCTGGGCGGCTCTGCCGCCTGTATTCGGGAGGCAGAGCCTCCCCAAGGGCATGACTTGGCCAGAGCCAAGTCACGAGGAAATCGAGGAAAACGCCGTCACCGCCTCCCCCCTGCGGGGAACCCTGCGGGCCATCTTGATGACGATACTCGTGGTGGGAGTGGTTTGGGGATTGAAGCAACTGCGTTGGCGTTGGCGAGTCTAAATTGCCAGTTCTTTGCACACCTTATGAACTTCTTGGAGATTGATCATGTATCAAGATGCAATTGTCGAAGAAATTCACAAAATTCGCGAAGAGTATTCACGCTCATTTAATCATGACTTGAAAGCACTTTTTGCAGACTTACAAAAGCAGCAAGCAGCAAGCGGTCAAAACGTGGTGGACTTATCCCAAAAGCCTCGCCTAAACAGGGAAGCATCGAGCTAAAACCACCAGCCTGCGGCTAAGCGGAGAAGCCGACCGACTGAGGTGTTTCGATTCACCGTTTGACGGGGGATAAAATAGGGATTTCTAAAAGGAGTGAGCCGCAAACTTCGGGTATTATAAAGATAGCCCGATTCATGATAAGTTTCAACAATCTCCAAGGCGTTTTTATTGATAGCCCCAAAGGGATAAGAAATATGATTTGCGATGCTTTCATCTCCCTCTAAATCAGCTAAACAGTCTCTCAGTTCCTGCTGCGATCGCCCCACCTCTTTCTCAACATCTTCTTCCGAAATTAACGTCAGATTATCATGATTCGCCCCATGAGATTGAATATCATAATAGCCCCGAATCACTCCTTCCCGCAACTCCTCACAACTAGCGTGATCTAAATAAGTCCCAGGAACCCCCATAAACGAGGAGTTGACAAACCAAACTACCGTGATTTTCTCGCCAGTTTCTCGATAAAGTCGCTCCAAAAGTGGCAAAACATTGAGATGAGCGTCTCGATAGCCGTCATCAATGGTAATCATGACCTTGGGGCGATATTTATAAATTTCGGGAAGCGGAGCGGCGGGTTGTTTATAATAGTAATTATAGAGGTCATTTGACGACAAAAACCAATAATGACGCTCTACCAACTGCCGCAAAAAGTCTTCAAATTTATCGATACTATAATCGGCGCTAAATTCGGGTCGTCGGGGCAGTTGTTTTTGAGGATTGTCAATATCAATGATGTCGTGAAAGCCAAAAATAGCAATTTTTTCAACCAGAATTTCTCCCGCAACAATGACTAGGGAGAGTCCAAAAATAAAGGCGATCGCCCAGCGTCGGAGTTTGGCGTTAGAGACCATCAGCGGAATAAGAGAAACCGGGACAAGGACAAGCAGATTAGAGCGAAGAGGTCAATTTGAGGGCGATATGATTGTCAATTAACGCCAAATGTCCCTCTGGATGAATGGCGGAGAACGACTCAAAAAACTGGCGCGGTTGGACGGGGAAATGGGAAAATTCAAACTGAGCATCCCCATCGGCGATGTTAGCCCAAAAATAGCGCAAACTGGGGATGAGAGGCTCGGCGGACTCTCGGGAGAGATAGAGAGGAGCATCGGTCAGTAAGCGTAGCATAAAGGGATAGGCCCGATCGCCCATCCAGTCGCGAGAGAGTTGACCGAGATTTTCCCAATCCTGCACCCCATCAACTCTCCCCGACTCAATTTGCAACCAAGTCTGTCCCTGAGTATCCCGCCGATACTCCAAAACCCGATAAGGATGAGGATAAGACACCGTAGATCCCGTGGTAATGTCATAGAGATCTCCCGCTTGGGCGATATCCTGGACATGAAGATGGCCCGTAAACACTAATTGCACCCCATGCGATCGCAACAACCTCCGTAACTGCGGTGCATTGTCCAACATATAGCGTCGTCCCAAACCATTCTCAGACTGGCCTGGAAGATGTTCAATCACATTATGATGCACCATCAGCCACACCTCCTCCCCCCGAAGCTGCTGCAATTGGTCATCCAACCAGTCTAACTGCGACTCCAACACCCTCCCCACCTGCTTTCCTTCGGCGTTGAAGTGATTGGAGTTTAAGCCAATCAGATGTAACCCCGGACGTAACTCAACGGTGTAATCTAACCCGTGAGGCTGGCCATAACCACAATGAGGATAATACCCCGCAAAGTCCGCCATCCCAATCGAATGGTCATTGGCCACCGCCACCGGGATATCATGATTTCCGGGAATCACATACACCGGATAGGGGAGTTCCGCCAGGCGTTTGGCTAACCAGTGGTGATTCTCCGGTTCCCCATGTTGCGTCAAATCTCCCGGAATTAGCAAAAACTCTAAGTCAAGTCCGCTGAGGCGATCCAAAATCGTCTCCAACACCGGAATCGAGACTTCCACCAAATGAAACCGCTGGGGACTATCCCAAATGGTATGGGGAAGGGCAATATGTAAATCACTGACGATCGCAAATCTAAAGGCGTCCATAGCTAACGAGAATGAGAAGCAGCAGATGTACAGGTTCGATCGCATCCACATCTTCCCATAGTAGCGACTCGGGCGAACTGACCCATTTTCCCAGTTGGGGAGAGTTTCCACTATCCTAGAACAGGACATCTCTCTATCCCCAAGACGGCGATCGCCATGAAAGTTTTGCAAATTGTCCCCTCCGTCTCCCTCGTCTATGGCGGTCCGAGTCAAATGATTTTAGGCTTCTCCCAAGCCTTAGCCGAACAAGGAGTTGACCTAACCCTCCTCACCACCGACTCCAACGGCGACTCAGGACAAGATCCCCTCGATGTTCCCCTCAATCAAGCCATTCCCCAAGATGGCTACCACATTCGCTATTGTCGCTGTTCTCCCTTCCGGCGTTATAAATTCTCCCTTCCCCTGTTTCAATGGCTGTGGAACCACGCCAGGGACTATGATTTGGTCCATATTCACGCACTCTTTTCCCCGGTCAGTAGCCTCTCGGCTTGGATTTGTCGTCAACGGGGAGTTCCCTATGTGTTGCGACCCCTGGGAACCCTCGATCCGGCGGATTTACGCAAAAAATCCCGCCTGAAAGACCTCTACGCCAGGGTTTTAGAACGGGAAAACCTGGCCCAAGCCGCCGCCATGCACTTCACCACCGCCGAAGAAGCCAAAATTTCTCACCGCTTCGGGGTCAAAACTCAAGATTGGGTGATTCCTCTAGGGGTAACGCCGCCAGACTCCCCACCTCGGATACAAGAGATTGTTCAGGCGTTGGGAGTTGACGCAACTCGTCCCTTAGTTCTGTTTATGTCGCGGGTGGAACCGAAAAAAGGCCTAGATTTGCTGATTCCGGCGTTGGAGGCGATCGCCGCCAAGGGAATCGAGTTTCAGTTTGTCTTAGCCGGGAGTAATCCCCAAGATCCCGCCTATGAACAGAGGATTGGCGATCGCCTCCGCAACTCCCCGATTCACGGACAAACTCGCATCACCGGCTTTGTCAGTGGTGAGACGAAAGCCGCCCTCTTGCACCGCGCCGATTTGTTTGTGCTACCGTCCTATTATGAGAATTTTGGCATCGCCGTGGCTGAAGCGATGGGAGTGGGTACACCGGTGTTAATTTCCGATCGCGTCCAGATTTGTGAGGCGGTGGCGTCGTCGGAGTCTGGCTGGGTGGCCGATTGTTCGGTCGAGTCGGTTCGCGATCGCCTCCTCGATGCGTTAGCCAATCTCGATGACTGTCAGCGACGCGGGAACAATGCTCGCACTTATGCTACTCAGTATTATAGTTGGCAGGCGATCGCACAGCAGGCGATCGAACATTACCAACGCATCATCTAACGCATCATCTAGGGTCAGCAGAACCATTACAATCGTTGTGGGACAATTTTCATGAATCGCCAAATAAATCGTAAACGTTGGTCTTGGCTTGTTGTCGTCAATGTTATCTGTCTGAGTCTCTTCGGCCTATTTCTTTCCCTAGGTCCCGTCTCGGCGCAATTTTCGCCCCCAGACAACCCTCCTAACCGCTCCAGAGAAGCCATTCGTTGGGACTATCGTTCCGTCTCCGCCACCCAAGAAGACGACCCCAACTATGAAAACTTCACCCAACAAATTAAAGATTTGGGAGATCTCGGCTTTGAGATGGTTACCTGTCTCTACGCGCCAGACAGTCGTCGCAGTGAGCGTTCTACCACCGCCTGCTATTTCAAACGACCCCAGTCTTAACCCCTAAACCTCCGCAAAAAAAAGGGGAGTAAACGTTCGTCTACCCCCCTAGTCATCTTAATAGGATTTCCGACGATTACGGAAACGCCGACGCTCACGGTGACGAGCAATCTCCTTGCGTTTATGTTTCTCCGCTGGAGTCTCAAAACACCGATTCTTTTTCATATCCGAAAAGAGTCCCGCGCGGGAGACTTTGCGCCGGAAGCGACGTAATGCGGATTCGATGGGTTCACTATCACCCAAGATAATTTGAGTCATTCACTTCCCTTCTACTCACAGTTCACAGTTTGAAAAAAAAGAGGCTCGGAAACTTTCCCGTTCCTCTTACGAAGGCTCGCCATTCAACTCCCTCGGGTTATGAGAATATCTCCTAAAACGATGAGTTCAATGACGGAAGCCTTTGCTTGACGGCTAGACATCGATGATGTGATTCGCCGTGTAACTACTCAGTGCAATTATACAATGTGTCAGCATACCGTGCCATCAAGGACGCCGATGCTAACCGTTCAAGACTTAGAATTAACCTAACGGCGGTTGTACCGAGGTTTGTCGGTACGGGGTTTAGCAGGGTTAACCCGAATAACGCGATCCATCCATTCTGCCCCATCTAGGGCTTCAATTGCGGCGGCTTCTTCGGATTCCTGTTCCATTTCTACAAATGCAAATCCCCGCATGCGACCGGTTTCACGGTCCGTCGGGACGTGAATCCGTTTAATCGTCCCATATTCTGAGAAAACGTCACTTAAATCCTCAGAGGTGACTTCATAAGAAAGATTTCCAACGTAAACGGACATCGAGGGTCTCCAAAATCAAACAGCGTGCAGAGATGGAGATTTCGGAGTGAAGCTTGCTCAGACTAAACGGGAGAAAACCAGTTAATACCAAAAACAAACACTATGACCGATAATTCTTCTATCTCTCTAACCACCATAACATGGTTTATCGGGGCTGGGGATTTTTTTTGCTTTCCTTTAGAATTTCCGCTTAGACTCTCGCGGAGGATGGGCAGATCCCCTTAAAACTGCAAACGCCGTTGTACTAGGTTGAGATCCTCGCGATAGCTCGATCGCGTCGGGGCCAGTTCCACGGCGCGACGATAGGCCTCTAGGGCCTCATCATAGTCCCCCAAGCGCTCCCAGGCATAGCCCAGACGATTCCAGGCGGCGGCCTGTTCGGGATCTAAGGCGATCGCCTGCATGAGAGCCTCACGAGACTCACCGTAGCGATCGAGACCCTGTTGAGCCAGGCCCAAATTATACCAAGCGATCGCCGCACTCAACTCCCCCCAGCGCCCATCTCCCTCCAATGCGCTCTCACAGGACGAAACCGCCTCAATCCAGCGCCCTAAAGCAATCTGATCGGCACAACGATTGAGCAAGGCCAGAGCGTACCTTGGACGCAGTCTCAGCGCCCGATTATGGGCCGCCAGCGCCGCCTCATAGTCCCCCAAATTCCCCAGGCGCACCCCCAAATTCGTCCAAGTGCTGACATCATCGGGCCGCAGGGCCAACGCCTTCTCACAGGCTACCACCGCCTCGCGATCGCTCCCCTTCTGACAGCGATTGACGTAATACTCGTAGGTGGTCAGCTCCTCATGTCCCTCAGCCAAGGCTGGGGTTAGCGCGAGCTGTCCCGCCAGAGTGGCCAGAGTCAGCAGTGGAAGTTGAAGCAGCCCGGAGAGATCGCGCATCATAGACACTTGACAATAAACGACTGAAAATCCTAAAGTCTTTTTATTGTAGTTGTTTTAGCTCAATGTAACGTCCTAGTTGGTCTGACGAAAAATACAGCCAAAACCAGACCCGGTGAGCTTACGAGTCCGGTGAATCTGGGGGAGCCTGGCTCTTAAACTGAGTTCGTAAACGAACCGACTCCCGGTGAGAATGTAAGCCTTCCGCGTCAGCGAGGGTTTGAATGGCCTGACTCATATTTTGCAAGGCTGACGGAGAGTATTCAATCAGACTCGAATGCTTCATAAAGGTTTCCGTACCCAGGGCTGAGGCGTAACGAGCGGCGCCGGAGGTGGGTAGAGTATGGTTGGGGCCGGCCAAGTAATCGCCGACGGCTTCTGGGGTCGAATAGCCCAGGAAAATCGCCCCCGCATGACGAATCTGTGGCACCAACTCCCAGGGATCGGCGATTTCGAGTTCCAGGTGTTCTGGGGCAAACTGATTCGAGAGGTTAGCAGCTTCGGCCAGGGAATCCACCACCACCACCAATCCATAATGGGCGATCGCCTTCTCAGTCCACAAACGTCGCGGATGGTCGCTCAACTGAGCCTCCACCTCAGCCACCACCTGACGGGCCAGAGCCGAATCCGGCGTCAGCAGAATCGCCGCCGCCATCGGATCATGTTCGGCTTGAGCCAGTAAGTCCGCCGCGACGTGACTCGGATCGGCCTGACGATCAGCAATCACCAACACTTCCGACGGTCCGGCTAACGAATCAATCCCCACGGTTCCAAAGACCATTTTCTTGGCCAGGGTGACATAGATATTTCCGGGGCCGGTGATCACATCCACCGGAGCGATCGTATTGGTTCCATAGGCCAAAGCCGCGATCGCCTGCGCACCCCCAACCCGATAAATCTCTTGCACTCCCGCTTCCTGGGCCGCCACCAACACCGCCGGGTCAATCCGTAAATCATCCCCTGGCGGCGTGACCATAACAATTCCTTCAACCCCTGCCACTTTGGCCGGAACCGCATTCATAATCGCCGTACTGGGATAAGCACCGCGACCCCCAGGAACATAAAGTCCCGCGCGATCAACCGGCGTGTAGCGTTTCCCCAGGACAACACCATCCTTAGCAAAATCAACCCAACTTTTGGGAACCCGCTGACGATGGAAGGCTTCAACCTGTTTCACGGCCAGTTGAATCGCATCCAAGAGCCGTTTGGGAATTTGTTGATACGCCGCATCGAGTTCAGAACCCGTGACTCGCAACTGTCCACGGGTTAGAGATTGGCCGTCAAACTCTTGGGTGTAGCGTAGTAGAGCCGCATCTCCCTGTTGGCGAACCGTGTCGACAATCCTTCGCACGCTCGCTTCTTGTTCTAGCACCCCGTCAGACTGGGTGCGGTTCATGATTCGCCGTAACTCGGACTCGGCTTCAGATCGCTGAGTGATGATTCGCAGCATGGGATGTTACAGAATGCCTCCGCGCGTGTCTGCCCCAAAGTGAAGTCGCCAGGATATCCTGGATGCGATCGCCCGCCTCGGAGCCAGAGGGAGCAACCCAACTTAGACTGATTACCCTATCAGCTTAGCGCGGATTTTTTCAGAAAGCGCGACTTCTCACAAATGAGATGCTATATTAGTATGTCTGGTAAGAACAGCCAAAGTAAACGTAAACAGAATTGATCTACATAGGGGAGTTAATCGGTGGCAAACATTAAGTCTGCAATCAAACGCATTCAAGTCAACGAGCGCAACCGCTTACGCAATAAATCTCATAAGTCAGCCATCCGCACGCTGATGAAGAAGTACTTTACAGCCGTCGAGGCCTACCAAAGTAACCCAAGTCCCGAGGCCCTAGAGGAGGTTCAACAGCATATGAACCTGGCCTATAGCAAAATTGACAAAGCCGTCAAACGAGGCGTACTGCACAGCAACACCGGCGCCCGCAAGAAAGCGCGTCTGGCTAAAGCCCTGAAGCAACAAGACACCGCCGCCGCCTAATTCGCGCGGCCGACGACCATTGAGCCGATCGCATGACGCTTATTGACACCCACGTTCACGTCAACTTTGACCGTTTCGAGGCGGACTTCGAGCAAGTTCGCGATCGCTGGCGAGCCGCCGGAGTGAGCCACTTGGTTCATTCATGCGTCCATCCTCGGGAATTTTCTCGCACCCAGGCCATCGCCGCCCAAGTGCCGGAAATGTCCCTAGCCGTGGGGTTACATCCCCTCGACGCTCAGGACTGGACCGACGAACTTGGCCAAGAGATTACCCGTCTGGCTCAAGCTGAGACGCGGGTGGTGGCGATCGGCGAAACGGGGCTAGATTTCTTCAAAGCCGACAACCGCCCCGAGCAATATGCAGCCCTGCGGGGACAACTTGACATCGCTGAAGCTCTCGATCTCCCTGTGATTATCCATTGTCGGGACGCCGCAGGCGCTCTCGTGGAGCAGTTACAGGAATTTCGGGATCGCGGCGGTCAACCCCGAGGGGTCATGCATTGCTGGGCCGGAACCCCCGCAGAAACCCAAGCGTTTCTGGATTTGGGGTTTTATATTAGTTTTAGTGGTATCGTCACCTTTAAGAATGCCCAAACCTTGCAAGCATCCGCCCAGCTCGTTCCCGATGATCGCCTTTTAATTGAAACCGACTGTCCCTTTCTCGCCCCCGTCCCCAAACGGGGCAAACGCAACGAACCCGCCTTCGTGCGCTACGTTGCCGAAACCCTGGCCCAACTGCGCGGCGTGTCCTTCGATGACCTCGCCGAGCAAACCCGGCACAATGCGATCGCCTGCTTTGGTCTAAGCCCCGTTTAGACCCCAAGCCTCCCGAGTGCGATCGTACCATCCCCCGCCCGCGCAACCGCAGACTCCGAAACGAATGCCAAGATCTGGACTTTACCCGAATCGTCCATCATCCCAACGAGCGTCCGTCGGAATCCCACCCCCGACCGACCCACAACCCGCTCACTCAGGCGATGCCCACAAGCCTGTCTTTAACATTGACCGAGGTTTCAGTTCTTGAAACCTCGATTTGCCGTGTAGCCCTGCGCCTAGCCCGGTAAACCTCGGTCAAGTATCCACTTCTTTAGCGCATCCCAACAGTCCGACAAAGAAGACGAATGACTAACTTACAAACGACCACCACCAGCACCGCCCCCGTCTTTCACCTGCCTGACCTCGTCGCCATCCAGCGATCGAGCTTTCGCTGGTTCCTCGAAGAAGGACTCATCGAAGAACTCAACAGTTTCTCCCCCATTACCGACTATACCGGAAAGCTAGAACTTCACTTTATCGGTCGTAACTACAAACTTAAAGAACCCAAATATAGTGTAGATGAGTCCAAACGCCGCGACAGCAGCTACGCCGTCCAGATGTACGTCCCCACCCGGCTGATTAACAAAGAAACCGGGGAAATCAAAGAACAAGAAGTCTTCATCGGCGACTTGCCCCTGATGACCGAACGGGGAACCTTCATCATTAACGGTGCCGAGCGGGTTATCGTCAACCAAATCGTGCGATCGCCCGGCGTCTACTACAAATCCGACGTCGACAAAAACGGTCGCCGTACCTACAACGCCTCCCTCATTCCCAACCGAGGCGCTTGGCTGAAATTTGAAACCGACCGCAACGGCCTCGTTTGGGTCCGCATCGACAAAACCCGCAAACTCTCGGCTCAAGTCCTGCTCAAAGCCCTAGGACTCTCCGACGCCGAGATTAGCGATCGCATCCGCCACTACGACTTCTTCGAAAAAACCATCGAAAAAGAAGGGCAATTCAGCGAAGAAGACGCCCTCATGGAACTCTACCGCAAACTGCGACCCGGCGAACCCCCCACCGTCTCCGGTGGCCTCTCGCTCCTAGAGTCCCGCTTCTTCGACCCCAAACGCTACGACCTCGGGCGCGTCGGGCGCTACAAACTCAACAAAAAACTGCGTCTCAACGTCCCCGACAGCACCCGCGTCCTCACCTCCGACGACATCCTCGCCGCCGTCGACTACCTCATCAACCTCGAATTTGACATGGGGCAAATCGACGACATCGACCACCTGGGGAATCGTCGCGTGCGTTCCGTCGGCGAACTGCTGCAAAACCAAGTCCGCGTCGGCCTCAACCGTCTCGAACGGATTATCAAAGAGCGCATGACCGTCTCCGACGCCGACACCCTCACCCCCGCCTCCCTCGTCAACCCCAAACCCCTCGTGGCGGCCATCAAAGAGTTCTTCGGCTCTAGCCAACTCTCCCAGTTTATGGATCAGACCAACCCCCTCGCGGAGCTGACCCACAAACGCCGTATTTCCGCCCTCGGTCCCGGTGGACTGACACGGGAGCGGGCCGGATTCGCCGTGCGCGACATTCACCCCTCCCACTACGGACGCATCTGTCCCATCGAGACCCCCGAAGGTCCCAACGCCGGACTCATCGGCTCCCTCGCCACCCACGCCCGCGTCAGTAACTACGGCTTCATCGAAACCCCCTACTACCGCGTCGAAAACGGCCGCGTCATGCGGGAGAACGCCCCCATCTACATGACCGCCGACGAGGAAGACGACCTGCGCGTCGCTCCGGGAGATATCCCCATCAACCCTGAAGGCTATATTCAAGGGGATCAGGTTCCTGTGCGTTACCGTCAGGACTTCACCACCACCACCCCGGACCAAGTGGACTTTGTGGCCGTCTCCCCGGTGCAAATTATCTCCGTCGCCACCTCCTTGATTCCCTTCATTGAGCATGACGACGCCAACCGCGCCTTAATGGGGTCGAACATGCAGCGTCAAGCGGTTCCCCTACTGCGCCCGGAACGGCCCCTAGTGGGAACCGGACTCGAAGCCCAAGCCGCCCGTGACTCGGGGATGGTTATCGTTAGCCGTACCCCCGGTGTCGTCACCTATGTGGACTCCGAGCGCATTTTGGTGCGTCCCACCGTCGAAGAAAGCGACAGCAACGGCTTACCGCAAATCATCGAGTACGAACTGCAAAAATACCAACGCTCCAACCAAGATACTTGTCTCAACCAACGCCCCATCGTCTTTGAAGGGGACGAAGTCGAAGCCGGACAAGTCCTGGCTGATGGAAGCGCCACCGAAGGGGGAGAACTGGCCCTGGGACAAAACATCCTCGTGGCCTATATGCCCTGGGAAGGCTACAACTATGAGGACTCCATCCTCATCAGTGAGCGCCTGGTTATCGATGATGTCTACACCAGTATCCACATCGAGAAATACGAAATCGAAGCCCGGCAAACCAAACTGGGACCCGAAGAAATCACCCGCGAAATTCCCAACGTTGGTGAAGATTCATTACGACACCTTGACGAAAGCGGCATTATCCGCATTGGGGCTTGGGTCGAATCTGGGGAAATCCTGGTCGGGAAAGTGACCCCCAAAGGCGAATCCGACCAACCCCCCGAAGAAAAACTGCTGCGGGCTATTTTCGGCGAAAAAGCGCGGGATGGGCGGGATAACTCCCTGCGGGTTCCCAACGGTGAAAAAGGTCGTGTCGTCGATGTGCGGGTCTTTACTCGGGAACAGGGCGACGAACTGCCCCCCGGCGCCAACATGGTGGTGCGCGTCTATGTAGCCCTGAAACGGAAAATCCAAGTCGGGGACAAAATGGCTGGTCGCCACGGTAACAAAGGGATTATTTCCCGGATTCTGCCCCAGGAAGATATGCCCTATCTCCCCGATGGGACGCCCCTAGACATCGTCTTGAGTCCCCTGGGGGTTCCCTCGCGGATGAACGTGGGACAAATCTTTGAATGTATGTTGGCCTGGGCTGGAGATAACCTCAACGCCCGCTTCAAGATGGTTCCCTTCGACGAAATGCACGGAACCGACCAATCGCGGCAAACCGTCAACCGCAAGCTGCAACAGGCGCGGGAGAAAACCGGCAAGGATTGGGTCTATAACCCCCAAAATGCCGGGAAAATTCAAGTCTATGACGGCCGTAGCGGTGAACCCTTTGACCAGCCCGTGACCGTGGGGAAAGCTTATATGCTCAAACTGGTTCACTTGGTCGATGACAAGATTCACGCCCGTTCCACTGGACCGTACTCCTTGGTGACGCAGCAGCCCTTGGGTGGGAAAG
>NZ_JAWOCL010000013.1:0-9113 GCF_046483825.1 Sodalinema sp. | reverse complement strand
CACTAACCAGGCGGGTAGGCTAAATCGCTGAATGGGCGATCGCTCCACCCTCAGGTCGAGAGTTGGATTTGCCATAAGGGAAATTCTCTGAAAGACAGGGTCTCGGACAAGCTAGGAAATCAATGCCTGTTGTCCATGTCGTCAGTATAGTCAGGGAATTGTGATATTGTCTTTGACTTAGATCAAGAATTTAGGGGTTTTCTGCAACGAGGGTCGCATGTTTGGAGTAGGAGACCGATGTTATCTAAGGTTTAACGTTCGTTAAGCGTTATCCGGGGATTTTAATACCATAGACAGCGAGTTAAACCACTCGTCGGCGGGCTTCACCCCGAATGCTGACAATAGCTTAAAAAGTCCAACGTCACCTCTGCCGCTAAAGGGCGCGAGAAATAAAATCCCTGACCGTAGTTACACTTTAATTGCTCTAAAACCATCAACTGATCAACCGTTTCAATTCCTTCGGCAATGACGGATAGTTTCAAACTCTCCGCGAGTTGAATAATCGTTTGGGCAATTTCTTTATTTCCGGGTAAAGCGCCGCGAGGTGAAATTCGCTCAATAAACGAGCGGTCAATTTTTAAACTATCAACAGAAAACTGATGCAGATAGCTTAACGAGGAGTAGCCCGTGCCAAAGTCATCAATGCTAAACTTGATATTACGGTGTTTCAGTTCTTTTAAAATAGAATTGACTCGTTGAGGATTACTAACAATACTTTCTTCGGTGATTTCCAGTTCCAGGCAATGACCAGAAACGCCTGTTTCTAATAAGATATCGAATATCGTTTCTGTGATATCTTCTCGCAAGAAGTTATGAACGGAGAGATTCGTGGACATGAAAATCGAGTCCGGGACGGCTGCGTTTTCTTGCCAATCCCTCAGTTGGAAACAGGCTTCTCGCAAAACCCAGGTGTCAATCTGACTCATGAGATCGCTATCTTGAGCAGTGGGTAAAAACTCTCCGGGAAGCAATAAGCCACGGCTGGGATGTTCCCAGCGAATTAAGGCTTCTAAACCCGCTACTTTCCGGGTTGCTAGGGAAATAATGGGCTGATAATATAAAACAAACTCACCACGCTCGATCGCCCGCCGTAAGTCGGTTTCCATTTGCAGGCGAATAATGGCTTGAGTGTACATTCTGGGGTCAAAAATCTGTTGGCTGGCTTTCCCTTTCGCTTTGGCTTGATACATGGCGGAATCCGCGTCGCGCAACAGATGTTCAGGCTGTTCGTAATTGGGATGACTCAGCACAATTCCAACGCTGACATTGGTGAAATTTTCCTGACACCCTAACTGAAACGGGTAACTTAACTCCTCTTGAATGGTGTTGGCTAAGGTGAGGGCGCGATCGCCGCTGGGGGTATCCTCTTCGAGTAAAATGGCGAACTCATCTCCCCCGAGTCGCGCTAACATCACCCCTGGCGGTAAACAGGTTTGAATGCGACGGGCCACGGAAATCAGGAGGCGATCGCCCACCACATGGCCTAAGGAATCATTCACCACTTTAAAATGGTCGCAATCTAACAACATCAAGGAAAAATGATGGTCATTATTTTGTTTACTCTGCTCCAAAATTCGACCGAGTTGTTTCATAAACAAAACACGATTCGGTAACTCTGTGAGAGAGTCATGCAATGCCAAATGTAACAGTTGCTCCTGGGCTTCCTGACGAGCAGAAATCTCTTTTTCTAGTTGATGGGTGCGTTGTCGAACTCGATGTTCTAACTCCACATTCAGCTTAAGAATTTCGCTTTTAACAGATTCTAGGGTGATGTGGGTTTCAATACGAGCTAAAACTTCTTCAACATGAAAAGGCTTAGTGATGTAGTCAACTCCTCCGACTTCAAATGCCTTGACTTTATCAATCATGTCATCCAAGGCACTAATAAAAATCACAGGAATATCCTTTGTTTTATCATTTTTCTTAAGACGAGAACAGACCTCATAGCCATCCATCCCCGGCATTTTAACATCCAAAAGAATCAAGTTGATGGGGGCAGCATTGGCAACCCGTAACGCCATGTCTCCTTCTGTGACACTGCGAACTTTATAGCGCTGCTCTGCCAAAGTTCTTGAGAGAAACTTCAAATTTTCAGGAGTATCATCAACAATTAAGATATCTCCTCGATAGGTGTCAGCGTTTGGATGCTCCTGAGTCATAGATGAGGTTCCTTTAAATGTGAATTAGTCCAGGGACGGAAATGAAAGTCTATTTAATAATGTACCATATTGAAATTCATCGACCAATTGGCGAATGGTTTGCCCTAAAGCGGCCTGTTCAGGGGGTAACTCTTGCAAAAGTTCTAAAATTACGTCCTCGTCAGCCAATTCAACGGCATCTTTAAGAGCCTGTCGCCAAGGGATGCTCAGTTGACTGAGACGCTCCACCATCTCAGCCTCAGACAGCAGCGGCGTCGCGTCTAAGGCGTCTGAGTGAAGGGCGGAGTCGTCATAGCCGTACTCAACCCCCAAATACTGGCCAATTTTCTCAAAAATCAGGGATTCCCGGAAGGGTTTGCGTACAAAATCATCACATCCCGCCGACAGAATCACCGATTTTTCATTTTCTAAAGCACTGGCGGTTAAGGCAATAATCACCGTGGCTTGGCCTTCCAAATGAGCTTTAATGCGTTCGGTGGCTTCATAGCCATTCATCTCTGGCATTCGCATATCCATCCAGATCAGATGAGGGTGCCACTGTTGCCATTGAGCGATCGCCTCGCGGCCATTTTCCGCTTCACGCACCTGAAACCCCACAGATTTGAGGAGTTCGACGAGAAACTGACGACTTTCCCAGCGATCGTCCACCACGAGAATGCGATAATCCGGTTGATTAGGCGCCAGACTAACGATGCGTTGCTGCATCGCCGCTGAAAACGGCATCTCCCCAGCGGCGAGTGTCACCGGCGTGATGGGAACGGCAAAATAAAAGCAACTCCCCTGGCCGACGGTACTCTCGACTCGTAGCTGGCCCCCCATCATCTGTACAAATTTTTGACTAATGGCCAGGCCCAACCCGGTTCCAGTATGCTTGTGATGGCTCAAATCGGTTTGCACAAACGCCTCAAAAATCGTTTCTAAGTGTTCTGAGGCGATACCCGGCCCGGTATCCTCTACGGCGATCGCTAAATGAGGTAAACTCGTCTCCTGGGGGGATTGAGAACTGCTATCATCTGGGGTGGCTGAATCGAGGGACACCTGAACTGTGACGCCTCCGTGTTCTGTAAATTTAATGGCGTTACTGAGTAAATTCGTCAAAATCTGTCGTAGTTTCCCCTCGTCGGCTTCGATATATTGAGGAACATCGGCTTGACGCTCGATAGTTAGGGCCAGAAAGGTTTGAGAAGCACGTAGTTGAAACATCCCTTGGATGCTCTCAAGCAGATGGTGCAGATCGAACTGGGTGGGGTTGAGTTGAATATGGCCCGCTTCGATTTTGGACATATCCAAAATCTCGTTAATCAGTTGCAGTAAATGTTCACCACTGTTTTGAATGATCCCTAAATGATGCCGTTGATCGCGATCAAGGGGTCCCTGGCGGGTCATCAGTTGGGTAAAGCCTAAAATAGCATTGAGAGGCGTTCGTAGTTCGTGACTCATGTTGGCCAAAAACTGACTTTTGGAGCGATTCGCCTCTTCTGCGGCTCGCCGAGCGGCTTCGAGTTCAACTTGTCGTTGTTTGGCTTGGGCTAAAAGATTGGCTTGGGCGATCGCAATCCCAATCCGAGATGACACTAACTCCAATAGTCGGATATCATCTTTTGTCCAATGGCGGTAGCGATCGCATTGGTGCAAACTGAGGATACCATTGGCTTTGCCTTGATAGGAGGTGCGAATGCTCAAAACAGATTTGAGATTAAACTCTGCCGAGAATGTCTCTTTCAGTAAAACATCGTCCTGGATATTATCACTAGCCAAGGCGCAATCTTGGGCTAATAGGGTTTGTACATAGTGACTTTCTTGACTCCAAACTCCTGGATTTAAGCAAACTGAATAGCCACAACTACGATATTCCGAACATTGCGGAAAATCCGGGGTTGGATCATCTTGATAAATTTGTAAATGACAGCGATCCACCTGAAACACTGAGGCGATTTCTTGCACCGCTACATTAAAGATGTCGTGAATATCTAAACTTTGACGAATTTGGTAAGTGATTTGATTCAGCAGTTTTTCCTGCTTCAGTTTGCGAGCCAGTCCGTCTTCGGCCCGTTTGCGATCGCTAACATCGGTTCCAATCGAGAGTAGTTCGGCATCTGCACCCACTTGAGTCAGTTGATTCACCCAGCTAATATAAAATGGCTTGCCATCGCGACTCATGTTTTCATTTTCGTTGGATAAAAACCGATTCGGATATTGACAGATTTTCTTGATGAGTTCCTCTAAATTTTGCCCCGATGAGTCCTGTTTAGGAACAATCGTCCCTAAAATTGGTTGTCCGACAAGTTCGGAAACTTTGAAACCAAAAAAGTCAGCGCCAAACTGATTGATAAACTTAATTTTACCCTGTAAATCCCAACGTAAAATAATACAATTTGCCGTTTCAACCAAGGTTCGATACTGTCGTTCACTGGCTTTCAAGGCTTTCTCAGCCTGAACTCGCTCTAACTCCGCTCCGGCACGAGCGGCAAAGATTTTTAGGATTTCCTCATAGTTTTTATCAATGGGAATGGCTTTGGTATCAATAACCGCTAAATGCCCTAAAATTTCCTGAGTGGAACTATAGAGAGGAATCCCAAGGTAACTGACGGCGTTGATGTTTTGTAAATCGCGATCGCCCGGAAACAACTCAGCGACGTTATCGGGATAGTAACAGATATTTCCCCGCAACACTTCCGAACAAGGAGTTCCCTGAATATCATATTCAAGTCGCTCATGCCAGGTGTCTCCTGTCCAATACGCTAAAGAACGCAGACGAGTCTGTTTCGGATTAGCAAACTCACTGACAATGGCATAGCGAACTTGCAAGGCTTCGGCTAAATAGCGAACACAAGCATCAAAAAACGCCTGTCCTGTTTCCGAGGTGGTTCCTTCCACAATCAGTTGTAAAGCGTCGGAATAGTATTTGCGATCGCTAATATCCCGCGCTACCCAAATGACACGAGTTTTGGTCAACGGAGAAATCTGAGCCGAGAAGCAAATTTTTTTTCCAGATATTGTGATATCATAGTCAAAATCGCGCCGTTTTTGCTCCGCTAAAACCTGCTGAATTTGCTTCAGCAAAATCTCACCCGTCTCCGGGTCAAAAAACTGAGAAACCATGTGATCGACCCAGTCACTGCGAGGATCGTCGGCATCATATAACGCACTAAGATGAGTGGGTGCAATATCAATGCCTTGAATTTGTCCAGCTTCGAGTTCAATTTCTAGCACCACATCCATAATGGCCCCAAGAACTCCTCGCAGTTGCCGTTCTGAGGTGGCGAGTTGTTGCGTTAATAACTCGCGATATTGTTGCTCTACCTCAAGTTTTAACTGAAGTTCCTCAAGCTGGGCCTGTTGTTGCCTAATCATGTCTTGGGGAGAGGACTGTTGCATCAGGAAGGACGAGATAACCTATGGCTTACCATAGCAAATCCCCCCGAAAATCTCACGCAAAGCCGGCCTGTTCTGGTATCTGAGAAGAACAGGCCGGTGAGAACTTGGCGGTATTTTCCTGAATTTTGGCTATTGTAGGCGATCGAGAAGGGTTTTGACGCGATCGCGGACCTCATCGCGAACCCGGCGAAAGGTGTCGAGAGGCTGTCCATCGGGGTCATCGAGTTGCCAATCCTCGAAGATCTCTTGCGTCACCCACTCTGGCGGTAAGTTCACCCCGCAGCCACAGAGGGAAATTACCACATCATAGTCCTCAGCGTTGAAGTTACTGAGGGGGTCAGAGGTTTGGCCCGAGATATCGAGGCCCGCTTCCTGCATCACCTCAATGGCCGTGGGATGGACGCGGGAGGCTTCTAAGCCGCAACTGTGAACCTCAACGATTCCCTCGCCGAGGTGACGGGTGAACCCTTCCGCCATCTGAGAGCGGCAGGAGTTGCGTTTGCAGACGAACATGACGTTTTTCATGGAACTCCTAATTAAACGGCTTGTTTGGCGTGTTCTGATGCTTGTTCGCGAGCTTTTCGCTCGCTATAGCGGTCCGTGAGATAGTCTTGATGGTCTCGCAGCAGAACCGTGAATTTGAATAACTCCTCCATCACATCCACCACGCGATCGCGGTAACTCGACTCTTTCATAGTTCCATCCTCATGGAACTCCTGATAAGCCTTGGCCACAGACGACTGATTGGGAATGGTAAACATCCGCATCCAACGGCCCAAAATCCGCATCGTATTGAGGGCATTAAAGGACTGAGACCCGCCACTGACCTGCATCAGAGCCAGAGTCCGCCCCTGAGTGGGACGCACCGCTCCCAAACTCAGGGGAATCCAGTCAATCTGATTTTTCAAAATTCCCGTGACATTGCCGTGCATTTCCGGCGAGGACCAAACTTGTCCCTCCGACCATTGACTCAACTCCCGCAACTCTTGCACTTTGGGGTGAGTCTCGGGGACTTGGCCCCGTAGCGGTAAGTCTCGGGGGTCGAAAAAGCGCACCTCGGCCCCCAGGTCGCTCATAATGCGGGCCGCCTCTTCAGCCAGAAGACGGCTATAAGACCGTTCCCGCAGGGACCCGTAGAGAAAGAGAATTTTAGGTGGACGACCGAAATGTTCCATAGAGCAAAAATTGGTCTAAATAGGATAGGGAACAGGGAATAGGGAACAGGGAACAGGTGAGCAATCCAAAAAATGCGACAATTGAACTAGGACGAAAAATCTCGAATCAGAGCGATACACGTAGAGATTTATAAATTGGCAAAATTGTAGTCCTAGTTCATCTGTCTCGCTTGTCTGTCTAAACTGTCCAGCATTGCCTTAAGATTCCAGGGAATAGTTACGGGTACAGCGAGGGTCTCGTAAGGTGGCTTTGTCTGGTTCTCGGGGGAACCAACCGGCGGTTCGTTGACAGATGCGAACTAGCATCAACATCACCGGAACCTCAATAAGAACCCCGACAACCGTCGCTAAGGCTGCACCGGAGTTGAGGCCAAACAGCATCACCGCCGTAGCAATGGCCACCTCAAAGTGGTTGCTGGCCCCAATCAACGCCGCCGGGGCTGCATCTTCGTAGGAGAGGTTCAGTTTCAACGCCGCCACATAGGCGATGAGGAAAATGAGGTTCGTTTGAATAAACAGCGGCACTGCAATCAGCAAGATATGCAGGGGATTGTTGACAATCAGTTCCCCTTTGAAGGCAAACAGCAAGATTAAGGTCAGCAGTAGGGCAATGATGGATACGGGGCCAAGCCGTTTCAGGAACTTGGTTTCAAACCACTCTCGTCCTTTGTGGCGTAAACTCCAGGTACGGGTGAAATAGCCGGCGATGAGTGGCAATCCCACGTAAATGAGAACCGAGAAGACAATGGTTTGCCAAGGAACGGTTAAGTCGTTGGCCGCTAGAAGCCATTTCCCGAGGGGGGCGTAGAGAAACAGCATGGCCAGGGAGTTGACGGCGACCATCACCAAGGTGTGACCCTGGTTGCTGTAGGAGAGATAGCCCCACATCAGTACCATCGCGGTACAGGGTGCGATACCCAGCAAGATAGTTCCGGCGATGTAGGAGTTGGCCAGGGAGACGTCAACGCCGTTAATTAACTCGGTTCCTTCAATCAGGGGGCGAAAGACGATTCCCAGGAAGAATTGGGAAATTGCCACCATGGTGAAGGGTTTGATGAGCCAGTTCACCACCAGAGTCAGTAAGACGGGTTTGGGGGCTTTGGCGGCTTGGGCGGCTTGGGAGAAGTCAATCTTCACCATGATGGGATACATCATGAAGAAGAGACAGATGGCGATGGGAATTGAGACGTTATAGACGCTGAGGCTGTCGAGTTGGCCGGCGACGTTGGGAAATACTTTCCCGAGGGTGATTCCGGCGATGATACAAAGAAACACCCAAAGGGTGAGATATTTCTCGAAGCGGTTGAGGGTTCCCCCCGCTTGAGGGACTTGGGTTTCGCTAGTCATGGGTGCTAAGGCGAGTTCCACTGAGGGGTGTTTGTTTGTATCATATCAAGTTTTTTTGATACATCAAGTTTTTTTGATGAATGAGTGGCGATGGTGGAGGAACGAAGATTTGTGTCCAAAGCGTCACATCCTTGTCAAGACGGAGTCACATCTGGATGTCACCTTGATCAATAGCGGAAACTACGCTAGAACTGAAACAAGTTTCTGGGGTCATGACCCCAATTGCAAACTCCCCCGTGGAGCAATGACATACAACGAGGATTTTTTTATGCTTAAGCAACTACTGGCTGGAAGCACCCTAATGGGACTGTTACTGTTCGGCGGTGCGTCCACCGTTAGGGCTCAGGGAGGTCAACCCCAACCGGGGCAGGGTCAACCTCAACCGCAGCAGAATCAACCTCAACCGGGGCAGGGCCAGCCTCAACCTCAACCCGGGGGAATGCAACAATCCCCTGAGATGGATGTCAGTGAGTCTGACCTAGAACGGTTCGCTGTAGCAATTCAACAAATCCAGGAAATCGAACAGCAGGCCCAAGCCCAAATGATTGAGGTGATTGAGTCCCAGGGACTCACGGTTGAGCGGTTTAATGAAATCGCCCAAAGTCAGCAAGATCCTTCTATGGAAGGACAGGTTGATGTCTCCGGCGAGGAAGCAGAAATCTTCGACCAGGCCGTTGAACGCATTTCTGGGATTCGTCAGGAAGCAGAAATGGAGATGGAAACTGCGGTTCAACAAGAAGGCTTGGATGTTGAAGAGTTCAACCTGATTTCCCAAGCGGTCCAGCAAGATCCTTCCCTGCAACAACGGGTGATGGAGATGCTGGGGGAATAAGCTTAACCGTACGCTTCGTTTAATCGGTTAAGGAAGCCTGCAACCCCGTTAACATCTGGCGTAGCCCCCGACGCCAGTGGGGTGCAGGCTTATTCAGTATGGCTTCTAACTTTTTCCCGCAGAGGACGGAATAGGCGGGACGTTGAGCGGGGGTGGGATACTCGGCGGTGGTGATGGGAACAACTCGTTTCACCTGTAGGGGAAACCCTAAGGCGGCGGCTT
>NZ_JAWOCL010000260.1:0-12383 GCF_046483825.1 Sodalinema sp. | reverse complement strand
CGTCAACAAAAATAGCAATGGTGATATTTCCATTGGGTTAGCCGGTCACTTCGACTACCAAACCGAATTCCAAGACAGTCTCAAGTTGAGTGAAGTTGTCAAGGTTAACTACGGGGGGGAAACTCACTTCCTCTACCGGTTTGGACAGGCCCTCGCATCGGGTTTAGCCAACGACAAAGGTGACGGCGCTGATGGTAAGTCTCACAACGGTTTGTATAACTTGACGATTCCGGGTGAGCCGACCACTGATATTCCTGAACCCTCGACGATGCTGGGCTTGCTGGCGATTGGTGGTCTGTTCGGACTCACGAAACGCAACAAGTCGAACGCCTAGTTTGGAGTCGGTAGAGGTGACGCTCAACCCTCAACCCAATCCCTAAACTCCAGACATTGGGGAGCCTCGCGGCTCCCTTTTTTTTGTAGGAGTTGCAGCTTAGGTTGTTACAATGGCGTTATACCAATTTTCAGAAGTCGTGCCATAGATGTCTGTAGGGGAACCCACCCCTAACCCCTCCCAGGAGGGGACGGCTGTTCGCCCTCCTCGGTGTCAGATGTCTAGCAAGCATTTCGAAAAATGGTATTACATGCGGTTGTGAGAGTATTCTTTATGGCTCAGTGGGTCGCGAATTGGCAGGAGATTACAGGAAGTTCTGTTCTGATTCCCGGAAATCCCAAAGGAATTGTTCACTTCCTTGGTGGGGCCTTTGTCGCCGCTGCACCTCAAGTCACCTATCGCTTCTTGCTGGAATATCTGGCCCGGGAACGCTATGTGGTGATTGCGACTCCGTTCGTGAATACCCTCAATCATGGTGAGATGGCCCAGGAGGCGTTGAATCGTTTTGAGCAAATCTGCGATCGCCTCTATGTGACCGGCCAACTGCGCAAACGAGGGTTGCCGGTGTACGGGGTTGGTCATAGTATGGGCTGTAAGCTCCATCTACTGATTAGTAGCTTATTTAACGTGAAACGGGCCGGCAATGTGTTGATGGCCTATAACAATTATCCGGCCCGGCGTTCGATTCCCTTTGTTGACCAGCTTTCTCTGCTGACGGATGTGGAATTTACCCCATCTCCTGAGCAAACCCAAGAGTTGATCGCCAGTCACTATGGGGTCCGACGCAATTTATTGATTAAGTTTCAAGATGACACCATCGACCAAAGCTTGCTTCTGCGTCCCGTGTTGGAGGGGATGTTTCCCGATTGGGTGAGTTTTCGCGTTCTCAAGGGGACTCATCTGACTCCTATTGCTCAGGATCTCCCTTGGGAAGTCGGACAATCCTTTTCTCCCCTCGATGCGATGGCCCAATGGGTTAAACAAGGAGTTTACCGCGATTTGAATCTGCTCACGCGGGAAGTTGGATTTTGGCTTGATCCGACGACGGTTCGCTGAGAGGGGAGGGGAACCGGTTGTCTTCGATGAATCGCTGTTTTCGATTTCTGTACGTTAATCAGAAATAAAATTGCGCTGCTTAGATGTTTGGCTTTGCGCGGCCCGCACCGGGGCCGCGAAGCCTTGCCAACCTTGAATCAAAAAATTTGGTGCGCTTTGATTAAGGGGTGAAGCTTTATTTGTTAATTTGATTATAACGAAACGAATTTTGAATGTCAAGGGCAATTGAGCCAAAAAAACAGAAAAAAAGCGCCCTCCGAAGAAGACGCTTGAACCGATTGGCAGCTAAGGCTACATGAGTGGTCAACGATTTAGGATTATCCCAACGCCTCGGCACCGCCGACGACTTCGAGAATCTCTTGCGTAATCGCGGCCTGACGCGCTTTGTTGTAGGAGCGAGTCAAGTCAGAGATGAGGTCATTGGCGTTGTCGCTGGCGTTGTTCATGGCTGTCATCCGAGCCGCCAACTCACTGGCTGCCGATTCTTGCAAGGCCCGTAGAATCTGGTTGGTGATATAGAGCGGTAGCAAAGCATCGAGAATTTGCACCGGATCTTGTTCAAAGATCATATCTCGGGGCAGTTCGTCAGCCGTCATGGGGGCGGGTTCTCGCTGCACTTCAAAGGTGCCACCGCGACTGGTGAGACGGAAGATTTCGTCATCCTGGGCGGCTAGGCCCTGAGGATCGAGAGGAAGCAGGGTTTGCACCACTGGCTTAGAACTGACGAGGGAGACAAACTTGGTATAGACCAACTCCACCCGTTGCACATTATCCGAGAGATAAAGAGCGCGGGTTTCGTCATTAATTTGTCCGGCTTCTTCAGCGGTGGGAATTTGTGCAAGATTGGCGAAGGTCGCCGTAATCGGGGTCTCTCGACGCTTGAAGTATTGAATGGCTTTGCGGCCGATGAGGATGAAGGTGACGTTTTTGCCTTCAGCCTTCAGTTCAGCGGCGCGGGCCTCGGCACGACGGATAATGTTGGCATTGTAGCCGCCACAGAGACCGCGATCGCCGGACACGACCACCAGGGCCACCGACTCCACCTCTTGCTGTTCGAGTAGAGGTAACTCCGCGTCTTCAAATTGCAGACGGTTTTGCAAGCCAAACAGGACTTGGGCCAAGGCATCCGCAAAGGGACGAGTGGCCAAGACTTGTTCTTGAGCGCGACGAACCCGCGCCGCTGCCACAAGACGCATGGCCTCGGTAATTTTTCGCGTATTTTTAACAGATTTAATGCGATCGCGAATCGCCTTTAGATTAGCCATAGGGGAAACAGTTGAACAATAGTGGCACTAGAGGGATTGAGGGCAAGGGATGGCCGGCCACCCTCACCCTGCAATCAAGTTCGCGATTACGCAGACACCAAGAAGGTCTGTTTATATTCTGCGATCGCCTCTTTGAGGAGATTTTCCGACTCTTCTTCCAATTTCTTGGTCGAGCGAATCAACTCACCAAACTTCGGCTTGCTGCTACGCAGATACTCCCGAAGGCCCTGAGTAAAGCTGGTGACTTTTTCCACCGGAATCTCATCGAGGAGACCATTGACCCCAGCGTAAACGATCGCCACCTGTTCTTCGAGGGGCAGGGGCGAGTTTTGCGGCTGTTTGAGCAACTGACGCAAGCGTTTACCCCGTTCGAGTTGGTTACGGGTTGCCGCATCCAAGTCAGATGCGAACTGGGAGAAGGCCTCAAGTTCATCAAACTGAGCCAATTCCAGTTTCATCTTCCCAGCCACCTTCTTAATGGCTTTGGTTTGCGCCGCCGAACCGACACGGGAGACGGAAATACCGGGGTTGACCGCCGGACGCTGACCGGAGTTAAACAGGTCAGAGGAGAGGAAGATTTGCCCGTCGGTAATCGAGATCACGTTGGTGGGAATGTACGCGGACACGTCACCGGCTTGGGTTTCAATAATCGGCAATGCCGTCATGCTGCCGCCACCGAGTTCGTCGCTGAGTTTAGCGGCCCGTTCCAACAGACGAGAGTGGAGATAGAAGACATCTCCAGGATAGGCTTCACGACCGGGGGGACGACGCAGCAACAGGGACATTTGACGGTACGCCTGAGCCTGTTTCGACAAGTCATCATAGATGACCAGGGTGGCTTTGCCGTTATACATAAAGTATTCCGCCATACTGGCACCGGTGTAGGGAGCCAAGTATTGTAGGGTGGCCGGGTCAGAGGCGTTCGCGGCGACGACGATGGTGTAGTCCATCGCGCCATTTTCTTCGAGAACACCGATCACCTGAGCCACCGTGGAAGCTTTTTGACCCACCGCTACATAGACGCAAATGACGTCTTCGCCTTTCTGGTTGAGGATGGTGTCGATGGCGATCGCCGTTTTCCCGGTTTGACGGTCACCAATAATCAACTCCCGTTGACCGCGACCGACGGGAATCATGGCATCAATGGAGGTAATCCCGGTTTGCATGGGTTCGCAAACGGATTTCCGGGCAATAATTCCCGGTGCGCCGGATTCAATGAGGCGGGTTTCGTTGGTTTGGATGTCGCCTTTCCCATCGATGGGACGACCTAATGCATCCACCACCCGACCCACGAGGGCTTCACCCACGGGAACCTGAGCAATTTTACCGGTGGAGGTCACCGAGGATCCTTCTTGGATATCGAGACCTTCACCCATCAACACAACCCCGACGTTATCTTCTTCGAGGTTGAGGGCGATGCCAACGGTTCCATCTTCAAATTCGAGGAGTTCGCCAGCCATGGCTTGTTCTAAGCCATAGACGCGAGCGATACCGTCACCGACTTGCAGGACGGTTCCGACGTTGGAGACTTTGACATCTTGGTCGTAGTCTTCAATCTGTTTTTGAATGATGCTGCTAATTTCGTCTGGTCTGATAGCTACCATAATCTTGTCTCGCTGTTGAACGCTTCTTGGATAACAATGTGATGAGGAAAATTGGCCCGCCCTAGCTCAGCTGGTCTTGGCTGCGGTGCGGCTCTAGCTGAGGCTCAAGGCTAGACGGCGCAGTTGACCTCGCAAGCTCACATCTAAAACTTGAGATCCCACGCGAATGATGACGCCACCGATGAGATCTGGGTCGACTTGGATGTCTAATTCCACATCGTTGGCGTTGGTGAATCCTTTGACGCGATCGCGAATCTGCTCTTGTTGAGCGTCATTGAGTTCGACGGCTGAGGTCACTTCTGCCAGGGCAATGTTTTTCAGTTGCCGCAATAAGTCCTGATACTGAGCGCAGACATCTCCTAAGAAGAGAATGCGACCGCGATCGGTCAACAGGCGCAGGAAGCGAAAGGTGTAGTCATGGACTTTCCCTTCGAGCAGTTGCGTCAAGACGGCTTTCTTGGTGGGGGGTTTGATAATGGGGTTGGTGATAAACTGACGCAGTTCCTCGGAACTTTTGAGGAGTTCGAGGATTTGAGCCACGTCGTCGCCAATGGTATCGACTAAATCATGTTCAGTGGCGATCGCCATCAACGCTTTGGCATAGGGCTCAACAATTTCTGCGGTTGCCATGTGTCCTGTCATCGCTGACCTCCAATTTGGCTAATGCTGCGATCGATAATTTGTTGTTGGTCTTCGGCCTTGAGGCGATCGCGCAAGTACGTCCGAGCCTCTTCAACGGCCAGATTGACAGCACGTTGGCGTAGCTCAGCCATGGCGCGGCTTTCGTCGGACTGAAGCTCCTGAGCCGAGGACGTTTTCAATCGTTCGATTTCAGCGCGAGTCTCGTCCATAATTTGGGCTTTGACGGCCTTAGCCCGTTCTTGAGCGTCTGCTACAATACGCTTAGCCTGAGCTTGAGCCTGTTCGAGGTCGGCGTTAGCCGCCTTGAGTTGTGCCTCAGCCTGACTTGCTTTTTGCTCGGCTTCTTTAATGTCGGTTTCAATGGTGTTGCGGCGTTCGCTGAGGATTTTTCCGAGGAATCCCCGTCCGAAATAGTACAGTACACCAATGACAATGATGAGGTTAATGAGGTTGCTGCCGAAGAGGTCTGGATTAACTCCTAAACCTCCTTCGGCCTCAGCCAGCCACACAAAAGTCTCCATGATTCTTAAACCCTAATCGCTTAAATGTTACGTCGTCGATTTGTTATCGCAGCTCAGCCACGACCAAACCTTTCAATCGAGACATCGACCGTCAATCACAGTTGTCAATAACAGCCTCTGACTCGCGATCGCTCGTTAACGTTTGACGAGTTCAGAACCGAGGATCTTTTCGAGGATTTGCCGACTGAGCGCATCAACTTGTCGGTCAATCTGAGCAAAAGCAGCCTGTTTTTGCTGTTCAATCTCAGCCGCCGCTTGTTCTCGCTCCTCATTGGCTTGACGTTGGGCTTCAGCGATTTCGGCGTCAGCGGTTTTGTCCGCCTCATCCCGAGCCGCATTAATAATCTCTTGCGCTTGTCGGCGACTTGAGGCGAGTTCTTGCTCGTACTTCGCCTTTTTGTCTTGAGCATCTTTTAGCCGAGCTTGTGCGCTTTGTGTTTTACCACGGATGTAGTCATCTCGGTCATCGAGGGATTTCGTTAACGGTTTATAGAACACCGCATTGAGAATCCCGACCAAAATCATGAACTGAACGGCCATCAGAGGCAAAGTTGCGTCGAATGCAAACAACCCGCCCTCTTGAGTGGCTTCAGTTGCCAGTACGATTGTCCAATGCATAATTTTAGGTTTGTCCTTACCCTCCTTGTATTGCGTAGGGGGGTCAGAAATCCCTTGTTCGTTGAACTCACGTCAGTGAACTGGCTCTGAACCCCCTATCGTCAGAAAACTGATTAAGCGAAGGGGTTAGCAAACAGCAGCACCAGAGCAACCACCAAACCATAAATGGTCAGTGCTTCCATGAATGCCAAGCTCAGCAGCAAGGTTCCGCGAATTTTGCCTTCTGCTTCGGGTTGACGAGCAATCCCTTCGAGGGCTTGTCCAGCTGCATTACCTTGACCCAGTCCGGGTCCGATTGCAGCGAGTCCTACTGCGAGAGCAGCAGCGATAACAGAGGCAGCAGCCGTTAAAGAATCCATTGTTTACTCCTTATTTCAGTCTAAATTAAACGTTAAACGACAAAAATCTGTCGAATGGTTGTGTAGTTGAGGGCCAGGTTGAGTGTTCCCCGTGAGGGAGAACCCAACGGCCTCGGTTAATTTTGTGGGGGAGTCGTGTCTTGCCGTCAACCCCCACGGGAACGTCAGCGACTAATCATGGTCGCCGTGTCCCTCCATGGCTTCGCCGATATAGGCAGCCGCAAGAGTGGCGAAAATCAACGCCTGAATGGCACTGGTAAATAATCCCAGTAGCATTACGGGTAATGGCACGAACAGTGGCACCAACAGAACCAAAACCGCTACCACTAATTCGTCCGCTAAGATGTTACCAAAGAGACGGAAACTCAGGGAGAGGGGTTTGGTAAAATCTTCCAAAATGTTAATCGGAAGAAGGATTGGCGTTGGCTCAATATAACGGGCAAAGTAGCCTAAGCCGCGTTTGCTGAATCCGGCATAGAAATAGGCCAAGGAGGTCAGCAAGGCCAATGCCACTGTTGTGTTGATGTCGTTGGTGGGGGCCGCGAGTTCACTGGCTGGTAGCTCAATGAGCTTCCAAGGAAGGAGCGCCCCAGACCAGTTTGACACGAAAATGAATAAAAATAACGTCCCCACGAAAGGAACCCAGGGGCGATACTCTTTTTCTCCAATCTGGTTTTTGGCCAGATCCCGGATAAACTCCAGGGCGTACTCCATGAAATTCTGAAGTCCGCTGGGAACCCGTTGCAGGTTGCGCGTTGCTAAAATTGAAACGATCGCCAACAGGGCGATCACGAACCAAGAGGTCAGAAAAACTTGTCCGTGAAGTTTGAGGCTACCGACTTCCCAGTACCAATGTTGACCGACCTCCAAGTTAGCCAAATGGAAAGTGTTAACGGTATGTAGCACGTCGAGCATGTTATCTCATCAATTGACAGGTTGCCTGGAAGAGTTTGAGTCCGGCGCGAACGTCGTCAACAGGACATGGACGAGAATCGCTACTTTGTAGGTCATAAACCCAAAGAAGGTGGGGAGAATTTGCAACTGCTGAACTTGGGTGGCGATCACCATTAGCCCGATAAACAGTGCCATCCGTCCGTTCCCCAACCGAACCTTCGTCCGACCGAGACGACCAACATCTCTCGCCATCATGCGTAAATAGACTGTGCCAACGATCGCCCCAATTAGATAATTTAAGGCCAGATCACGAGAGTACAGACACCAGAGTGAGGTAACGACCGCTCCAGAAATCACCAATGTCACAAGGTACAATTGCTTCTGAAGCTGGAAATACTCCTCATCTGAGGATTGGCTCTCCTCTGACGTCGCAACCGTTTCGGGTTGCACCGGAGGCGCAGAGACGCGAACCGGCTGGGACGAGGTCGGGGCAATGGTGCGGCCGAACTCGTCATCAGACCGACGAAAGCGAGGACCTGTCGTCAAGGGCGTGAGGTTGTCTTGAAAACGTGGGTGCATAGTGCGAAAAACACCTACATCGATGTCACGCCGTACCGATGGGTTCAACGACAGCCGATGAGGTTTGACTCATTTGACTCAAAGGTCTTGATTCAAACCGTCATGGGATGCAATCGACCGTTTCGGGCTGACGAGAAGGAGCGTCTGGACTAATCCAAACCAGAAGAGATCATATCACGGCGCGGTACGCCAACCCTCTTAGACTTTGCCCTAGACGTCGAGGTTGAAGTCCAAGGTTGGGGTCTGGCTGGCCGGGGGCGATCGCACGGCGGCGGGCTATACTGCCCATCTAGGTGGCGATCGCCGGGGTGAGGAGTAGCAGTTGTTGTCGTAGGAGCGATCGCACCCGGTCCAGGTCAAACCCGAGTTGTTCACAGAGGTCACCGACCGTCGTCTGCTGACGCTCACAGGCCTGCATAAAGGCAAACTCCGCCTCAGAGAGATCCACAATCTGATAATCGTAATTAAACAACGATTGACTCGGCCAGCCTTGCAAACAGGGATGAATCTCCGGGATAGCCTGGCGTAACGCCTCATCGTCTTGCCAATTCCAATGTTCGAGGGGAGGACGAGAGAGGAAAAATTCGTAGTGAGTTAACTCCGGGTCCAGGAGTTCCACCAGGCGATAATAGTCCCGTTCGGGCAGCTGCTGCGATCGCGCTAGTAACTCAGCATCCGAGCCAATCAGGCGTTCAATCTGCCAATAAGCGGGATTAGAAAAGCCCACAAACGAGAGTCCCGAGGCATCAATCAACTCAAATAGGGTTTCGATATTGTAATCGACCTCCTGAGGATGGAGATACATATCGGCGAAATTAGCATCGCGGTGATTTTCCAGAGACCAGCGGCGTTTGTCTTCGACTACCAAGCGATTGCTGTCCGGGAGAGCCTGAAACAGTTGACGGCCGAGGCGTACCCCCTCCTTGAAGTTGTCGCGATCGCCCCCTTGTAACAAGGCTAACGCCTGCTGAGCCAAATAAATCTCCCGTCGTCCCAACTCCGCATAAACGAACACGTGCATGAGTCCCCCAGGTTTCAACTGACGGGCCAAGGCTTGAATCCCCGCCACGGGATCTGGGAGGTGATGTAGAACCCCGACGCAGTTAATGTAATCAAAACGGCTGTCGAGCTGGTCCACATCATAGAGACTCAAGTTTTGTAGCGTAACCCGCTGCGCTCCCGAACGGCGACAGCGTTCGCGGGCCACGGTGATGGCTTCCTCACTGAGATCAATCCCCGTCACCTGGGCCTGGGGGTTGAGGTGAACCAGATATTCCGTCCCCACCCCCGTTCCGCAACCCGCATCGAGAATTTGCACATCATCCCGTAGCGGCTTGCGTCCCGTACAGAAATTGTAGGCGGCCTGCCAATGCCAGCGCCAGTTATACCCAGGAGGAGGGACATCGAGTAATGGTTCCGGTGGAAACGGATAGGTATTGTAAAGTTGGCGCACTGCCGCGCTAATCTGAGACCTGTCTGTCATAGAGAACTCTTAAAAACTGCCGAATCAACCCAAGCAAGCGGTAGGATTTGGGATCAGGGGGGCGATCGGCGATCGCTCAAACGTTACAAAACTTTGCGTTTTCTCATATAGAGACCCGCGATCCTTTATCATGTCGCGGTAATTAGAATATTGACCGCCCGAGTTCGCAACCTGATTTTGACATACTTCTTAACAGTGCGGACTTAATAAAACTAGAGTGTTTTAAGCCGGATAACAATACTAGGATAAGAAGAAGCATTTGCCTCTCCCTTGTCCCTCCCCGGTATCCTGTCGTTCTTGTAAATATAACTCATGAGTGTAAAAGCAAGCGGTGGCACGACCTTAGTGCGCCAGCAAATCTTCAAAACGGTTCCCGTCTCAACGATCTCCCAAGCCGAACAGCAGGATCGTTACCTGGGACGGAACGAACTCGGTGAACTTGACACCTTCTTCAAATCCGGAACCAAGCGAGTTGAGATTTCGCAAATTCTCACCGCCAAGTCAGATTTAATCGTCTCCCGAGCCGCCAACCGCATCTTCACCGGCGGTTCTCCCATGTCCTTCCTCGAAAAGCCAGAGCCAGTCATGGCCATGGCAGGAGCCGCCTCAGAAACCCTAGAGACCGTTAGCTACGTCGAAGAAGAAGGCAGCGTCCTAGACGGCATCAAAAACCTGTTCTTCACCCCCAGCGCCGGAGCGGCCCCAGCCGGGTTCCGGGCCATCAACGTGGCTCGTTATGGTCCGGCGAACATGACCAAATCCTTGCGAGATTTGAGTTGGTTCCTGCGCTACGTCACCTACGCTCTCGTCGCCGGAGATCCCAACATCATCTCCGTCAACGTGCGGGGGCTGCGAGAAATCATCGAGAACGCCTGTTCCTCAGCGGCGACAATTGTGGCCATCAAGGAAATGCGGGCCGCCTCCATCAACTACTTCAAACAAGACCGCGAAGCCGCCGACCTCGTGCAACAGTACTTTGACGTGTTGCTGAGCGAATTTGAAGCGCCGACCCCCTCCGAGAAAGTCCGTAAAGGGCAATCCTTAGATCAACAAGGGCTAAAACTGCCCCAAATCTATGCCAACGGAGCCGAACCTCGCTCCAAATTCGCCATGAAGCCAGGGATGTCCTTCAGCGAAAAAGATGGCATTGTCAAAGCCGCCTACCGGCAAATCTTCGAGCGGGATATTACCCGAGCCTATAGCCAAGGGATTTCCTACCTAGAATCTCAGGTGAAAAACGGCGAACTCTCCATGAAAGAGTTTGTGCGCCGTCTGTGCAAAACCCCGCTTTATCGGCAACAATTCTTCCAACCCTTCATCAACAGCCGCGCCCTAGAACTGGCCTTCCGCCACATCCTCGGTCGTGCGCCGTCCTCCCGAGAAGAAGTGCAAAAATACTTCTCCATCATGTCTGAAGGCGGACAAGGGGCGTTGATTGATGCCTTGGTCGATTCTCAGGAGTATTCCGATTACTTCGGCGAGGAGACCGTTCCCTACCTGCGCGGCTTAGGGCAAGAAGCCCAAGAATGCCGCAACTGGGGCGCTCAATTCGACCTGTTTAACTACAGTGCGCCCTTCCGCAAAGTTCCTCAGTTCATCACCCTCTTTGCCGACTACGTGCGGCCCCTACCCGATCGCCACCCCTATGGTGTCGGCAACGATCCCCTCGAAATCCAATTCGGGGCGATTTTCCCCAAAGAAACCCGCAGCCCCAAAAATGCGCCAGCGCCCTTTGGGAAAGACACCCGCCGCATCTTAATTCGTCGCGGTCCCGGTATCGAGAACCAACTGAGCAATCCCGCTGCGCGAGGTCTCAACCCCGGTTCCTTGGGTCCGAAAGTCTTTAAGATGTCTCCGGTTCCCAGCTTCACCGTCGCTCGGGGGAGTAGCGTTCAGTACAACGAAAGCAGCACCCAAGCGGTGATTGGGGCCGCCTACCGGCAAGTGTTTGGCCGAGACTTGTACGATGGACAGCGGTTAAAAGTCTCAGAAATTCGCTTAGAAAATGGTGATATCACCATGCGCGAATTTATCCGGGACTTGGCCAAATCAGAGATCTTCCGCAAGATGTATTGGACTTCCCTCTACGTCTGTAAAGCGGTTGAATTTATCCACCGTCGTCTGTTGGGCCGTCCGACCTACGGTCGTCCCGAAATGAACCGCTACTTTGATATCTGCGCCAAAGAAGGCTTCTATGCCCTGGTGGACGCGATTATGGATAGCCCCGAATACCTGGAGTCTTTCGGAGAAGACACCGTTCCCTACGAACGCTATGTCACTCCCGCCGGACAAGCACAACGCTCCCTGCGGGCCGGTAGCATTGGCGATACGGGAATGTTGGTCAAACCCGAACCCGAAGCACCTCGCTTTGTGCAGTTGGGAACTCCGAGCAACGCCGGACTGCGGACTCATCCCGATGTCAACTTCCGCATTCAGCAAGGAGTCAGCAAACAGCGGCAACAAACCAAGCTGTTCAAACTCACCAGCACTCTCGACAAAGCCCAGGTGCAAACGGTTATCCGGGCCACCTATCGGCAAATCTTCGAGCGGGATATCGAACCCTACGTCACCAAGCGCGAGTTCACTGCTCTCGAAAGCAAGTTGAGCAATGGCGAAATTACCCTCAAAGAGTTCATTGAGGGGATTGGCTGTTCAGAACTCTATATTCGCGAGTTCTATACGCCTTATCCCAACACCAAGGTGATCGAGTTGGGAACCAAGCACTTCCTCGGTCGTGCGCCTCGGGATCAGGCTGAAATCCGCAAGTATAACCAAATCCTGGCCTCTGAGGGGATTCGCGGTTTCGTCAGCACCATGGTCAACTGTCCTGAGTACATTGAGGCCTTTGGTGAGGATGTTGTCCCCTATCGTCGTTTCCCGACGTTACCGGCGGCCAACTTCCCCAATACGGAGCGTCTCTATGATCAGCTCACGAAGCAAAATGATGATGTGGTGGTTCCGAGCTTTGTGCCTTCGGTTCCCTATGGCATCAATTCCTAGAAGGGGTAGGTGGGAGTTGTGATAGAAC
>NZ_JAWOCL010000242.1:0-6282 GCF_046483825.1 Sodalinema sp. | reverse complement strand
CCTGGCTGTAGAAAAGTATGATGAGGCCATGAATATGGTAGCGGCCAGGATAGAGCGAGCAGGCGATAAAGGACTGTTTACGGGAGATATAACGGCGCTGGCGGGGAATGCCACGGCTAAGCACCTCTCTGTACTGGACATGGTCTATGACATGGTGCTGAACGAAGAAGCAAAGGCTGCCATAGTACATGCAAGAGAGGTGTCGTTAACAGGACAGCAAAATGCCCTGGCAGCTCTGGCCAAACATGACCCGGTAAGGGCAGTTGAGATTAATCTGGCTGCCATGAGTGGCCGGCTGAACAGGGTCGGAGCAATGGCTGAACAAGACGATATTGAAGGACTGGAAAATGCCCTGGAGCAGTTCGAGGAGATGGCTGAATTCGGCGAAGAGATTTCCCAAATTGCGCAGGGCGTAGGCATAAATATAACTAGAGTGGAGGAACTGCTAGCCCTAGCGACTTCTGCCATACCGAAAACACTGCCGAGGGAACGAGCCATATTCGCCGGTTCCATCGCATCCATGGCCGCCGTGGGTTCATAGCCACAATGGACCATACAATCCGCACATTTGGGATTGCCACTCTTGCGTCCGTACTGACTCCAGTCGGTGTTTTCCAGCAACTCCTTGAAGCTGTCGTAATGACCTTCATCGAGGAGATAGCAGGGTTTTTGCCAACCTAAAACACTGTAGCTGGGACTGCCCCAGGGCGTACATTCGTAGTCTTTGTCTCCCATGAGGAAGTCCAAGAACAGGGGATTGTGGTTAAAGTCCCATTTCTTTTTACCCGCTTTGAAGGGCGACAAAATTTCCCGAAACAAGGATTTCGTCTGTTCCCGTTTCAAGAAATTATCTTGATCCGGGGCTTTCTCATAACTATATCCCGGAGAAATCATCATGCCATCGACCCCTAACTCAGTTAAGAAGTCGAAGAACGCTTGCATTTCTTTCGGGTCTGTGCCTTCAAATACGGTGGTATTGGTGGTGACCCGAAACCCTTTGGCTTTGGCGGCTTTGATGGCATTGACGGCGATATCAAATACCCCTTTGCGATCGACACATTCATCATGTTTCTCTCGCAAGCCATCGAGGTGAACACTAAAGGTTAGATAGGGCGACGGGGTGAATTTTGAGAGGGTTTTTTCCAGTAAAATGGCGTTGGTGCAGAGATAGATGAATTTCTTGCGATCGACTAAACCGGCGACAATTTCATCAATTTGGGGATGTAGGAGGGGTTCTCCTCCGGGAATGGAAACGACGGGTGCACCACATTCATCGACGGCGGCGAAACATTGTTCGGGGGTTAGATTCCGTTTGAGGATTTCGGTGGGATGCTGGATTTTACCGCAGCCGGAACAGGCTAAGTTGCAGCGATACAGGGGTTCAAGCATTAAGACGAGGGGAAATTTTTTGCGCCCTCTTAACCGCTGTTCAACGAGATATTTGCCAACGGCAACAGCCTGCTGAATTTGAATAGCCATATGTGTCGTTCTCCTCTCACCAATAACACATCAACAGACAGACTTGACAATGGACAATTAAGAATGAGCAGAGTCAGGCTGGTTGATGTTTTGACTGCTAGATATGGGAAATACCTAGGCCTACTATTTTAACGGAAAGCGTTGGAGTTGGCAGGGGAGATTGGCAAAATGGAGGGGATTAGGGGGAGGTGATTTCGTAGCGATCCGGGAATGGAGTAACGTTGAGGGTTCCAGTGTCGCCGTCGAGTTCAGCGATGACACCAACGGGGAGGGCGGCGTTGACTCCGTCATGGCCGAAGGGTAACTCGGAGACGATGGGAATGTTGAGATCTTCGAGACGATCGCGTAAGACGTCGGCCATACTCAAACTGGGGGTGTCTGGGGGAACGTCGCCTCGGCTAAACCGCCCCAGGGCGATCCCTGCAATATGTTTGAAGCGGCCCGACATCCGCCAATGGGTGAGGAGGCGATCGATACGATAGGGAAGTTCGCCGGTATCTTCAAAGGCTAGGATGGCCCCGGTTAGGTCGGGTTCGTGGGCGGTTCCAATGAGATGAGTGGCGACGGTGAGATTCCCGGGAAATAACCGTCCGACACAGCTTCCACCGCCCCAGCCTTGACCTTGGATGGGGGCGATCGCCCGCCCGGAAACCCACTTAAACAGCCGTTGTTGAGACCAATCGGGTTCGGCCGCCAAAGTGGTCAAAAGGGGGGCGTGTAGCCCCGATATACCCTCGCTGGATAGACTCCAGAGAAGGGCGGTAATGTCGGAAAATCCGATCAGCCATTTGGGGGGTAAATGTACGCCCCAATTCCAATTTTCCAGGAGTCGCGTGGCCCCGTAGCCGCCGCGAAGACAGAGGATTCCCTTGACGTCGGGATCATGGAAACTGTCGTAAAGTTGTTGTCGCCGTTGAGGATCTGGGGCTGAGAGATAGCCATGTTGCTGGTCCCAGCCGGGGGTTAAGACCAGATTGTAGCCGCGATCGCGCCAAAGTTGCAGTCCCTGTTCACACGCGGTTTTTTCTCGGAGTCCGCCACTGGGGGCGATGACGTGAAGAGTATCTCCAGTTTGCAGGGATGGGGGACTCAATAAACGCAAGTGCATAGGCTTTGAGAGGGACATTGAGGCGATCGCATCCTCAAGTCTACTCGGTATTGCCGAAAATGACCTCCAGGGCAGACACCAGGCGACGATTTTCTGGGGGACGTTTGACGGCGACGCGGACAAAGCGATCGCCCAATTCCTGGAAACTCAAGCAATCTCGCACAAAAATCCGTTGTTCTCGCAATAACAACCGTTGTAACTGATCTCCGGGCATCTGGGTTCTCACCAACAAGAAATTGGCCGCCCCCCAATCGGCGGATAAGCCGGGAATGGCGTTAATCGCCTCCCATAGCTGCTGTTTACTCGTCTCTAGCCAGGTATAGGTTCGGTCCTGAAACGCCGTATCTTGTAACACCGCTGCCCCAGCTGCCGCTGCTAAACTGTTCACGGACCAAGGATCACGCCACTCTTGCCAACGTTGCAGGCGATCGGGGTGAGAAATGGCGTAGCCTAAGCGTAGGCCGGGAAGACTGTAAAACTTCGTCAGCGATCGCAAGATAATCAAATTGGGAAACTCTTCAACCCAATCAATCAGGCTTTCCTGAGACTCGGGCCGCAAAAAATCCATAAATGCCTCATCGGCCACCACCAGCTTAGCCGTTTCTAAGATGGCCCGAAAGCGCCAACGGGGCCAAAGTTGCCCCGTGGGATTATGAGGATTGTTAAACAATAACCCCTCTCCAGGGCGAGGATGCCAAAGAGGTTGATTCCAGGCTGATACCGGACGAATGGCCACATCAAACGTCCGTAAAGCCCGGCCATAATCAGAAAACGCCGGGAGGGGCAACAAAACGCGATCGCATTGAGAGAGTTCTAACGCCGTCCAAGTCAGCAATTCAGCGGCCCCATTTCCCGGTAATACCCAAGCTGGATCGAGATGATGGACTTGGGCGATCGCCTCCCGTAAGGGACGATACTGAGGATCAGGATAGTTGCGGAGATGCTTCAAGGCCCCGTCAATGGCCGCCAACGCCGAAGCTGGAGGCCCCAGGGGATTGATATTCGCCGAGAAGTCTAAAATTTCTTCAGGTTTGCATCCGGCTAGGGAGGCGGCCCAAGTCAAATTTCCACCATGAGTGGGAGGCTGAGTCATGAAACAAGGATAGGAAAGCAATGTTAATGGGCTGAATTGAGGGATAACAGTGAAGGCCCCAACTCATGGCTGTAGCGTGCCCAGATTAACGATACTCCTATGATAGCCCCCCCGACCAGTAGACGACGGCTGAGGGCCAAAGCCTCCCTGACGACGACTGGGGTAATGGGCCGCCGAGACGTTCCTAAGCGGGGTTTCTCAATCACCACCCCTTGATAGGTGTTGACGCCTCCTAATTGAACTCCTAAGGCGATCGCATAAGCTGATTCACTCCAGCCTGAATTGGGACTGGGATCGAGGCGGGCCTGCTGGCCACATTGTCCCCAAAAACGGCGGGGATGGCCCGAACCTAGGGCGACACTAGCTACCGTGAGACGACAGGGAAGCCAGGTTAACACATCTTCGGTGCGCGCACTACACCAGCCGAGATCCGTATAGGGCGGGCGTTTGTAACCGACCATGGAATCCAGGGTGCTAACGGACTTGTAGGCCAAAGCCACCACAGCCGCGCCCCCTGGAGATACAATTGACCCAACAATTGCGTAGAATAACGGAGCGGTGACCCCATCGACCGTATTTTCGGCTACCGTCTCTAAGACTGCCCGTAAAACGTCCTCGTCCGAGAGGGTATCGGTATCGCGGCCGACATAGTTTTTGAGTCGTTGGCGGGCCTGTTGGATATCTCCCGCCAGAATGGGGGCCAAGACATCTTCGGCGGCTTGGCGTAAACTGCGGGCCGCAAGACATGAGGCCAGGATAATCATGGCCACGGCCACCCCCAGCCGGGGATGAAGCCAGGTTCCTAGGGCAATCATGGCCCAGGCCATGGCCCCGCTACCCATCATCATCAACAGCGTTAACCCCACTCCTAGCCAACGCAAGCCTCGCGGTGAGTCGGTGAGGTTCAGGGCCATCTGGGTATAGGCGGAAATGACCCAACCCATGACTTGAACGGGATGCAGCCAATGCCAAGGATCGCCGATGAGTCTGTCTAATACTAAGCCTCCGATGAGGATCGTGATGGCCAAATCCCCCTGGGAGATGGAATCTCCGAGGTTCATGACGTAACTCTCGCCTCTAACCATTGCCACAGTTTCTCACGGCGGAAGTCGGCAATGGCAAACTTGGCCCCCGCGTCTTGTAATACGTCGGGGGAGTGGGTGGTGGCCATGCCGATGGTGACGACACCGGCCCCAACCGCACTGCGAATCCCCAGGGGGGTATCTTCAAAGGCGATCGCCGTCTCAGCCGGAACAGATAAGCGTTCTAACGCGGTTTGGTAGGGGAGTGGATGGGGTTTTCCTTGGGGCAATTCTTCGCTGATGACGACGGTATCAAAGCTATGGCCTAAGTCGAGGGCGGTTAACATCATCTCGGCGTTGTCCCGAGGGGCGTTGGTGACGACGGCGGTGGCGAGATGGTGGTGCGATCTCCATCTCAAAAGCTCATCTAAGCCCTCTAATCGCGTCATCTGACCCCCTCGTTCCCGAAATAGGGCTTCTTTGCGGTGCGCCAGCTTCATCCCGGCTTCCTGGGGCAAATGACCTAAAACGTCGCGGACGATCGCCTCGTTGCGATGTCCCACCATATACTCGTTATAGAAGGCGCGATCGATGGTAATCCCCTGTTCTCTGAGAAGTTCTTGCCAAATGGCAAAATGCAAAATATCAGTATTAACAAGGGTTCCATCGAGATCGAACAGAATCGCGTTTAGCACAAATGTTAGGTTTCCCTCATCCTTAGAATAGTTGCTGTCCCATTTTTGCAAACTTCGACCCAGCCGTCAGCCTCTCTGGGATTGGCGTCCCCGTAAACCCTGAATCAATACTGAATCAACACTGAATCGATAATGACTTCCTCAATTCCCAGTTTTGGCGATCGCGCCCACAGTGCCATCAAGACTCATGTTAAGCATATCCTCAAGTATGAAGAGGAGGTGTTGGGCGATCGCGATCCTGAAGCCCTCCATCAGATGCGGGTGGGGATGCGACGTTTACGCAGTGACACCGTCGGGTTCGCCGCTGCGGTGATTCTCCCGAAACCCGCCCAAAATTCCAAAATTGGCAAGATGGCCCGCACCCTTGGGGTATTGCGGGATATTGATGTGATGCAGGCCTTGCTAGAACAAGATCTCTTGCCCAATTGTCCCAAAAAGGAACGCGATCGCCTGCAACCGGCCCTGAAAACCCTCGCCAAACGTCGCAAAACGGCCCGCAAGGAGGCTGAAGCGTTACTCCTGGGTAAGTCGTACAACAAGTTCAAAGGGGCGATTCAGGAATGGTTACAACATCCTCAATACAGTCCCTACGCCACCCTACCGATTCAATCGGTTTTGGCGGATGTCTTACTCCCGAGTGTGAGTCGTCTCCTCCTCGAACCCGGTTGGTGGGTGGGGTTATCGCCTGAGACATCTCCCGAAACATCTTCTGAGACATCTTCTGAGACATCTCCTGAGACATCTTCTGAGACATCTCCCGAAACATCTTCTGAGACATCTTCCCAAATCAGCCGTGAGGCGGTGGATGAGTTACTGCTGCAACAGGGTAAGGATCTCCATGAATTGCGTAAGCAAACCAAGCGTGTTCGCTATCTGATGACAATC
>NZ_JAWOCL010000155.1:0-25729 GCF_046483825.1 Sodalinema sp. | reverse complement strand
TTGGTAGTCACGATTCCGAGTCCTCAGAAGCGTCTACATCCGAGAGGCGATCGCCTTCTTGCCAAAGTCTATCCTGTAACGAGTCATCACAATGGCTATGCAGATGAATGGTGGTGGCGACGAGTTCCGCGATAATGGTGGCGCGATCATTGTCGGAAAGGGGCGATCGTAACTGGTTTAACAAATCGAGGGTCACCTGACAGTCCTCGGCCAGTTCCTCTAGGAGGCGATCGAGGGTCATATCTTGGCTTAACTGTACTCCAGTAAGGATAACTCAAACGGCGTGTTCCAGTTGAAATTATACCGCAACGCTGAGAGTTCGAGAGTTCATTATCACAACGACCCCAGCCTCAAACCCTTAGGGACTGTTCAAGATGTCATGAATAGTCTCAACAAGTTTCTGCAAAAAGTCAACAGCCTCCAAGACCAACTCCTCATTAATCTCCCAGCGTGTACCAATCTCATAGGTCGGATTGATATCCGCCTCATGCGCTATCTTATTACGTCGTTCCACAATTAAACTGAGTTGCTTCTTAATCTCTTGATGAGACCGTCCCCAAGACTCGCCGACATCTTGCCATAACGGTTTATTAGAAATCAAGCGAATTGCCTCAGCAATCTTATCAGGATGCTGAAAACTCTGATAACCAAGACGTTGACGAATTTCCAATTCCAACCACAAGGTATCCCCTAGCCGATTGCTCATCGCTTGAGAAATATAAGGGAGTAACTCTCCCAGCCTATAAGGCCCTTCTAAAAATTCTTCACCTTGACTGACGCAAATTTCATCTTCCAGCCAATCCTCAATATTTAATAGAGTTAGCCGCTCCTGTTTCACCTCTCCCAATGGAACTTGAAACCGACCAAAACCAGAGCGAGAACTGTTTCGGGATGGAGGAGGTTCAGCACGTTGACCCCGATAAATTTCCAACATTTCCAACGTAACCGCTTCATGAACATAGTAATCCAATGCACTCACCGCTAACACAAGGGCAGATCTCAGAATATCTGAAAGATCTAAAACCTGAGTAGACTGTGCTTTCAGTGAATTGTGGAGTGCAATCAGATCCCGAACACGACCGAGACTAATGTGGAACTGCACAAACGCTGACTGCATACGCCTCAGAGGTCAGTTGAATCACCTTATCCGCCAAATCCGAAAACACTTGTCGGAACTCCTCCTGTTTTTTCTGGTTCTGCGTTAAGACCTTTCCCCGTTGTTTTAACTGCTCTGGTGTTAAATCATACACAGGAGTTCGATGCTTTTGAGATAGAGCAATTAAGCTGTTAAAGTTCGCAATTTTAGTTAAGCAAAAACTCTTGTCAACTTCTGCCTCTTGATATGCTATATCGGGAAGCATGATACCTTGGTTCTTAAACGCTGGGGCAATTTTCAAGGCGACATCTTCTTCGATACGAGTAATCCACTTTTCAAATGCTTGTGTCTCCTTTCCCCTGATAATTCGAAAATTCTGAACAATAATACCCAGAAATTTTAAGTTGACATCTGGGAAGGCATAGATTGCTTCTTTAAGGATAGAAAGTGAACTAGCTTTATTGGCCCAAGCAACCCATTTGGGAATAACTTTAGCTAAAGAATCAATTGCCATAACAGAAAAGAAGTCTGCCGTGGTTGGAACAATGAAAAAGTCGCTAATCATTAACAAATTTTGGTTGATAGAGCCTAAGCTAGGACTCATATCAATCAAAATATAATCTGCCTCAAACTTCTGGGCCGTTTGTTCAAACAAATAATTTAGCGCTCCCGGTATATTTCTAAGTGCTTGAACCGAACCGCTCAGCTCTTGTGCAATCCCCAGAGTTACTTCATATTCAGCAAGACCCACATGACCCGGAAGCAGAAATAAATTGTCCTGCCCTTCAACGGGGATACAGTCAACGGGTTCGATGAGTTTAGGCTGTGACTCAAAAGCAGGCGCAAGACCGGTTTTAAGATTAGACTGGGTCTGATAAATCTTGGCAATGCGATTCATGTCATTCTCAGTTTCCTCCCGCAAAACCATTCCCGTTAGATTACACTGTGGGTCGGCATCAACCAGAATAACTCGCTTTCCTTTCGACGCAAGCATCCAGCCCAAGTTGAAGGTGGTTGTGGTTTTACTAACACCACCTTTATGATTGAAAAGTGCTATTTTTTGAGCCATAGTTCATCAGTTCGTTTGAGAAAACTTGTGAATTTAAAATATAAAATTTCTCCTCGTGACTTGGCTCCAGCCGAGTCATGTCCTTGGGGAGGCTCTGCCTCCCGAGTAGGCGGCAGAGCCGCCGGAGCGCGTGTCACGGCTGGAGCCATGACACGAGGAGGAGAACAAAACTAAAGGGGCAAGCAATGCTCACCCCTTTAGTCTAGCGATTACGCCTTCACGACAGCTTTCTCCTTCGCCTCATCCGAAGCTAAGAACTTCTCCAACTCCGTCAACGCATCCGCATCCACCTTCGTCTGCATCGGACAGAACTTCGGTCCACACATCGAGCAGAACTCCGCCGACTTGTAGATATCCGCCGGAAGCGTCTCATCATGGTATTCCCGAGCGCGTTCAGGGTCCAGAGATAACTCAAACTGCTTGTTCCAGTCGAAGTTATACCGCGCCGCCGAGAGTTCGTCATCACGATCGCGCGCACCCGGACGACGACGAGCAATATCCGCCGCATGAGCCGCAATCTTATAGGCAATCAAGCCATTGCGAACATCCTCAGCATCCGGTAACCCCAAATGCTCCTTCGGCGTCACGTAGCACAACATCGCCGTTCCATACCAACCGGCCATAGCAGCACCAATGGCAGAGGTAATATGGTCATACCCTGGCGCAATATCCGTCACCAACGGACCCAACACATAGAACGGTGCTTCGCTGCACTCTTCCATCTGTTTCTTGACGTTGAACTCGATCTGGTCCATGGGAACATGGCCCGGACCTTCGACCATCACCTGAACATCATGTTCCCAGGCGCGGCGTGTCAACTGTCCGAGGGTTTTCAACTCCGCCAGTTGCGCTTCATCACTGGCATCATGGGTACAACCCGGACGCAGAGAATCCCCTAAACTGAAGGACACATCATATTTCTTGAAGATTTCGATAATGTCATCGAAATGGGTATAGAGGGGGTTTTGCTGGTGATGATGTAACATCCAGCGGGCCAGAATACCGCCACCGCGAGAGACAATCCCCGTAATGCGATCGCGCACTAACGGCAAATGTTCAATCAAGATTCCCGCATGAATCGTCATGTAATCCACACCCTGCTGAGCGTGTTTCTCGATGATATTCAAGAAATCATCAGCGGTGAGATTTTCCACACTACCGTGGACACTCTCAAGGGCCTGATAAATAGGAACCGTGCCGATGGGAACCGGAGAGGCCTTGATAATAGCCGAGCGAATCACATCCAAGTCCCCGCCGCCAGTAGACAAGTCCATGACGGTGTCTGCACCATACTTGACCGCCAAATTGAGTTTCGCCACTTCCTCATCAATGTTAGACGAGTTGGGCGAGGCCCCAATATTGGCGTTGACCTTGCATTTCGATGCAATGCCAATGGCCATCGGTTCGAGGTTGATGTGGTTGATATTGGCCGGAATAATCATCCGTCCTCGGGCCACCTCGTCGCGGATTAACTCCTGAGGGAGATTTTCCCGCTTGGCGACATAGTCCATCTCCTCAGTAATGACTCCCTGACGAGCGTAGTGCATCTGGGATACATTACCCTGACCGCGTCGCTTAGCTACCCAGTCTGTACGCATATTGAATTTCCTCGATAAACAGCTTCCCTTCGCCGGTACTAGCCGGTCTCAGGTTCTAAGGGTGTAATCTCAGCCTGACGACTCAGGCACCCCTAGCTTGCTTAAGTGTATCGAGTCTAACATCATTGTGGGGGTGATCGAAGAGCCGCGATCGAAGCTTAAAGGTTTCTAAGGATTCTCCGCCGTCTCTGAACTCCCACAACTCCCACAACTCCCAGAAAAGGCCTCCTGCAACTCTTGGCGAAAGCGCAACATCGCCAAAAACGCCTCAACGGTTTGCCGCCAATAGGATTGAGGTTTCATCTTCGGTAACAACCTTTCCCGGAACTCCGCCTCTAAGTGAGGATTCATCCAAGTGGCGAATTGGCGAAAGGTTGCCCGCACTGCCCAATCATATTTATCCTGACTGGCGAGAATATCCTGGCAAAATCGCTGAAAAATTGCCCGAGAAAAGCCATCACTCCAGTCCCACTCACAGATCTGTAAGCGGCTTAAACTGGGGTGACGCTTACTCATCGTCTGCGGGTGGGCCTGGAGATGTGCGAGAATCCAGGCTTCGCGTTCCTCTTGGGGGAGACGGCCCAACAGACGGCGATCGCGCCCCTGAACCTCCTCCAATCGTCCCGGAATCGGCCACCGCAACAACCGCCGCCCCCACTCCACATCCCCATAACCCATCGCCGCGACAGCCCAACCCTCCAGCAACAGATCCTTCAGAGGATGATCCGCCGCCATCTGCAACCAGTCATCAATCTCGTCTCCTTGCGCCCAAACCCGAGGCGGAACTCGGGCCAACTGTTGCAAAAACCACCAATGGGGCCGAGACAGCTTCGCCGGGGCCGTCTCGCGCACCCCATCTCGCCGCATCTGAGGCGTCATCGTCTCAGGAAGGGTGACGATAATCCCCTGGGGCGATCGCCTCAACCGCCCAGCCACCCACCGCGTCACCCGTTGCACAAACTCAGACTCAGGCAATTGCGTCAGCAGTTGCGCCGCCATCTCCCGCACCTGCTGACTCTTATCCCCCAGCGCCTCCAGCAAAAACGGTTCATCCGCCGCCGTTAACCTCTGATGGAAGGTTTTGAGGTATTCCGTGCGATCGCCCGCTTTATGACGCGCCCAGACCTCTCTAACGCAATCCCTGGCCAGGGCAGGGTCTTGCCGGCGCATCTGCTGCAACCAAAACAAACGAGTCGGCAAATTTCCCTCGCGCCAGCCCTCTTGGGCCGTCACGCCCACCACAACTAACGCCCCATAAGCCCAATCCGGGTTTTGGGCCGCCAACCAGTAGCCGCGATCGCCCAAAACCGGCAACAGCAACGGCCGCAAGTTCCGCCCTTGTCGGCCAACCTCCAACAACGCCGGCAAAAACTGCGGTGGAACCCGCACCCGACAACGTTGCGCCCAACCCAGCCAAAGAGGCAATCGTTCGGGAACCTCCTCCCCGGCCAAAATCTCCTCTAGCCGTCGACTCGCCGCCGCCGAACAGACGGGCAACCTCTCCTCCGGCGCCACCCCTGGAGAATCCTCAACCTCCAGCTTAGGAAACCGTCGTCCCGCCTGACGTTGTACACTGGCGATCGCCAGCCCTTGCAAAATCTGCGCTTCTAAGCTATCACCATCAATCAGAGGTTCAATCTCCTCCGACAGCGGCACAATCTCAGCCAACGGTCGTTTTCCCAACCGTTGCGTTCCCAACAAAATCGCCTTAACCAGCGCCTCCCACACCACTCAACTCACCTCCCATCAAGCCCTCCCCAGTCTACCGCAACGAACAATGGACAATTAAGAATCAACAATTAAGTTGATTGCCTCAAAAAGTGGTGCGTTCCGGCAGTTTCAGGCTTGTCGGTTTAAGCTAAACATTAAATAAAGCCGAAACCCACCCTACCCGCCTATTGCCCATTGCCCATTGCCTCTTGCCTTCTCCCCCCTCTTGCCTTTTGCCTTTTGCCTTTTGCCTCATTAACCATGTTCGATCGCCCTCTCGGTTCTGTCATCCAAGGTTCCCTCAGTCACGGCCTAGAAATTCGTCTGCATCCCGATGTGTCTGTCGAAGAAATGCGCGTCGGCAAATTCCTCGTCGTACAGGGAAGCCGCGCCCGCTTTTTCTGTCTCCTCACCGATGTTTCCCTCGGAACCGCCAGTCAGCGTGTTTTCGCCAACCCACCCCATCCCGAAGACGACTTCCTACAAGCGGTTCTCGCCGGAAGTGGCACCTACGGAACCTTAGAACTAACTCCCATGTTGATGTTAATGACACGGGATGCCGAGGAACTGGCCCGCGTCATGTTGCAAGCCAGCGGCCAAGCCACGAATCAAAATGGACGCAAAGGCAAAAAATCCAAAAAATTAGCCTCCTTTGAAGCCAACAGTAGCGCCGAATTAGAATTACTCCCCGTCAAAACCATTCCTAGCCACTTTTCCCAAGTTTATGAAGCCCTAGAAACGGATTTTCGCTCTGTTTTTGGTTGGGAAGATGACCCGACTCGAAAAAACTTTGCGATCGGCAAACCCCTCGACATGGATGTTCCCGTCTGCATCGACCTTGATCGCTTCGTCGAACGGAGTAACGGCGTATTTGGCAAATCAGGAACCGGGAAATCCTTTTTAACCCGTCTTCTTCTCTCAGGAGTCATCCGCAAAGATGCCGCCGTCAACCTGATTTTTGATATGCACTCCGAGTACGGCTGGGAAGCCCAATGTGAAGGCAAAAATATCAATACCGTCAAAGGCTTGCGGCAACTGTTTCCCGGCAAAGTGGAAATGTACACCCTCGACCCCGAATCCACCCGACGGCGCGGCATTCGCGATGCCCAAGAATTGTATTTAAGCTATGACCAAATTGAAGTTGAAGACATTAGCTTAGTCCAACGAGAATTAAATCTCTCCGAAGCCGCAATTGAAAATGCCATCATTCTCCGCAACGAGTTTGGCAGAACCTGGATCACAGAATTATTGGCGATGGAAAATGAGCATATCCAGGTTTTTTGTGAAGAACGACGGGGCAACAAATCCTCAATCATGGCCTTGCAGCGCAAGTTGATGCGCCTGGACGAATTGAAATATATCCGCAACACTTGTCCCCAGAATTATGTCAATCAAATCCTCAATACTCTGAAAGCGGGCAAACACGTTGTCATTGAATTTGGCTCTCAGAGTAATATGTTGTCCTATATGTTAGCAACCAACGTCATTACTCGCCGCATTCACCAACATTATGTCAACCAATCCGAGCAGTATTTACAGAGTAAGAATCCCCTTGACAAACCGCGCCAATTAGTCATCACCATTGAAGAAGCCCACCGCTTTTTAGATACCGCCTCCGTGCGCAGTACCATTTTCGGAACCATTGCCCGAGAAATGCGCAAGTATTTTGTCACCTTGTTAGTGGTTGATCAGCGTCCTTCAGGCATTGATAATGAGGTGATGTCTCAGGTGGGAACTCGGATTACGGCCCTATTGAATGACGACAAAGATATTGATGCTATTTTTACGGGTGTATCGGGGGGACAGAATTTGCGATCGGTGTTAGCGAAGTTAGACTCAAAGCAGCAAGCCTTAATTTTGGGCCATGCGGTTCCCATGCCTGTGGTGGTTCAGACTCGTCCCTACGACCAAACCTTCTATACTGAGGTAGGAGATTTAGATTTAGATGACCTGTCCGACGACCATGTGGCGGAAATTTCCGAAGCCGCCAAGTTAGATTTGGGATTTTAGAGATTTAACATTAGGAAATTTTGGGGAGGTTCGGGTGATGAGTCCTTCACTAGACCAATTATTACAGCAAGCTGAGCAACTTACTCCTGAGGAGCGTTTAGAGTTAATTCGGCAAATTGCACAGGGGTTAAAAACGTCTGATACGGCTGTCAAGGCTAAACCTCGATGGAGCGATTTAAAAGGAATGGCTCCCTATCCAATGATGGGAGAAGATGCTCAAGAATGGGTTTCACGCACTCGGCGGGAAGGGGATGACCATCGAAGCCAGATGTGGCGAGGTGGATGATGAGAATTGAAACAGCCTTGGCGGGTGTATCTCGGTTGTTTTTGGATACGGCTCCTGTCATTTACTTTGTAGAACGGAATCCTCTTTTTGTCGATAGAGTCGATCCAATATTTGAGCGATTCGAGTCTGAGATTACACCAGTGGTGGGATCAGTGACGGTTGCCGAATGTTTAGTGGGTGCATTGCAGATGAGCTTAACGGATTTAGAACAAGCTTATGTAGCTATTTTTAAAAGCGATGATGTACTGTTTGTGGAGAATACCCTGACAATCTCTCAGGACGCAGCACGGATTAGAGTTCAATATAATCTACGACTTCCCGATGCCTTGCAAATTGCCGCCGCGATGGATGTTGGCTGTCAGGCATTTCTGACAAATGATGCTCAGCTAAAGCGGATAGCTGAGTTAAATATTTTGCTAGTTAGCGAGTTGGAGGTTTGAGGAAATGCAGTAGAGTATGGCTAATAGCCACCAGTCTATTCCTCTTTTGATGCGTTTACCCTGCCTATTTTTACAAATGCCCAGGCTTGAAAATGTTTTTGATTTGCGTTTATATCGGCATTTTGGGGTCAGGTACAAATATAGGAGTTTAATTCATGGTGAAAATCTCAACACAACTCAGCTTAGAGGAATTTCTAAAACAACCGGAAACCAAACCCGCCTGTGAGTTTATCGCCGGGGAGATTCTGCAAAAACCCATGCCGAAAGGACGACATAGCCGCTTGCAGGGAAAGCTTTGTCAGGAAATTAACCAACTGACGGAAGCTGCCAAAATTGCCTACGCCTTCCCGGCACTGCGCTGTAGCTTTGCGAATCGTTCCCTGGTTCCTGATGTGGCTGTGTTTCTCTGGAATGAGATCCCCTTGCTAGCCAATGGAGAGGTTCCCGACCGATTTGATATCCCCCCCAGTTGGGTCATTGAGATTCTTTCCCCGGAACAACGACCGAATCGGGTAATTGGCAATCTGTTACATTGCCTAGAACATGGCAGTCAGTTAGGCTGGTTCATAGACCCCGATGATGCCAGTATTTTGGTCTTCCTTCCCGACTCTCGACCGATGTTGAGGCAGCATCAAGACCCGTTACCCACATTAGAGGCGATTCCCTTAAGCTTAACCGCCGCTGAGGTGTTTGGTTGGCTGAGAATGGGACGTTAACCTTAAAGAGTTAATAATAGAGTGATGATGAACAACTTAAAACGCCTTTTCGGACTCGGTTTACTACTGGGACTCATTTGGACCCTCAGTAGTCCGATCGCCCTCGCAGAACCCCAGCCACCCGCCACGCCAACCATCCAACTCGCCAAAAGCACCTCGGACCGCAAACCCCCTCACGTCCCCGTGCGATCGCCCAAATCCGGGAGTTGCCAATGTCCCTACGACACCGACAAAGCCGGCCGGTCCTGTGGTAAACGATCCGCCTATTCCCGGCCCGGTGGCGAGAGTCCCCGCTGCTATAAAGACGATTAAACCTGCGCCGTCTCCTGAGAATCCTGAGTTTCCACCGACTCCGGCCCCTCGCCACGAACCGTGTGGCTCCAAGAAATCAGTTAGAATTAAGTTCCCTGACTAATTCGTTCCATTTTTCCTTGTGAATCGGCTTAAGCTCACGATCACTCTCTACCAGCTTAGAATACCTGTTCAAAAAATCAGAGCGTGAGTCAATCAACCTAAAATAATATTGAAGAGTTGGGTAAATACCATTGACGATCAGTTCACAGCCATGTTCTTCGGAAATTTCCCGAATCAAAGGCTCGATTTCTGAAACTTCAACATTTCCAGATGAAAATATACAATATCGTTGGGGGTTGAATTTGTAAATTTTATCTCTAACAACGCGAATTATTGAAGCATCAATGGTTTTCTTATGTTTTATTTCCAAGGCTTCAATCAACTGATGATTTGACCTAAAAATCTCTATATCACCTGCCGTGTTTGATGTCCGATCTGAAGCCGTATGACTTCCTAAATCTCCCAAATAACATCCGTCATATCGTTTTAGCTCCTTCATTAATATAGAAAACATAGAATAAAAGGATAGCACAGGAAGCTTAGAAGCTCCCCGTACTTTATAGGTACTCTCGAAATGTTCTTTGAGAATATCTATAATCTGCGATATCTTAATAGATTCTGGATTTTGAATTGGCTGGATTGCTATCGGCTCGTTTTCTTGTATGACTTTTTTGAGTAGTATAACTAATATAGTCTCAGCCTCTTCGGGATGGCGAACTTGAACATAATCAATGATTTTCAAAAAAGCTGTTTTAACATCTGAATTTCTGATATTACCCCGATAGTTGACTGTGTACGGCTGAGGTTGTTCTAAAGAGCGAGTTAACCAACCTGTTTCTGACATGGCTGGCAAACCTAATTTTTTTAAGGTTGGAGTAATATACTTAGTATCAATTGTTCTTCCTGAAAATCCATTCTTTAATTGCTCTTGATGGTAACGAATATCCTGTTTTTTGTGCAACATCTTATGAATCAACAACGTCACTAAAACGGTATACACACCGATGTGGCTAAGGACATTTCCAGCAATCGTTTGAATATACTTGATAATTTCCCTAGGCAACTTCGCTTGTAGTTGTTCAATACGCTTTTCTGACGCAAATAAGGATTTATCGTAAATTTCTTGAAGTTTGTCCCGATGATTTTTCTTTACCATAATCCAGGAATAGTTAGCTGTACTGGAGTTGAATCTTTAAACCGGTGTTTAAAAATGTAAGGAGTTGATGAACCTTGAAATAAATCTTGATTAACAACCGCTTTGAGCAACTTATAAATAACTGTGGTGGCTACAGAATTTCCAATCTGTTTATAAGCATCACCTAAGTTCTTAGTTCGCCTAAACTCTTCAGGAAATCCCATAATCCTATAACATTCGTTAACGGTCAATTTTCTAACTTGATCCTGGTTGGGTAAATAAATAAAAAAACGCCCTGATGATTCCTGAGACGGTAACGTCGGATGAACCCCATTCACAGAGTAAATTCGGTTGGGTTGACGGTGAACTCGCGAGAGATGTTCCGTATTCGGACGAACTCCTGTTTTCCAAATGCTTTTGTTCCGATAACCCACAAAAATCAAGCCTGACTCTTGTTGCTTCGGATTGTCAATCAATGTATATTCTGAGGGATCTAAATACTCAAATTCACCCTCCTCATCTAAGAAGTCTATCAGTTTGGGTGTTGGAAACGTAGTTTTTACTTGACTAAAGTCAAAAGGCTTATGCTTAGATGCAACAATAAACAGTCGCTCACGGTTTTGAGGAAGTCCAAAGTTTTTAGCATTCAGGACTTGATACTCTACAAAGTAATTTAAGCTTTTTAAGGCATTTAGGATAACTCGAAAAGTAGCCCCTTTATCAAGGTGTAGTAAATGTTTTACATTTTCAAGAATGACAACATCAGGACGTTTTTTTCGGATTAATTCGCAAATATAGAAAAATATGGTTCCTCGCTTATCCGAAAATCCCTGACGCTTTCCACAGATACTAAAAGGTTGACAAGGGAAGCCTGCTGTGACTAAATGAACATCGGGAAGTTTTGAAAAGTTGACTTCAGAAATATCTACATAAGGTTCTTCGCCAAAGTTTTCTTGGTAAACCTTACGACAGGCTGAGTTAATTTCACAGGAATATAGACAGTCAAAACCGGCGCGTTCTAGGGCAAGTCTAAAACCGCCAATTCCAGAAAAAATATCAGCACAAGTCCAAGATGTCATCGTCCCCGAATTTGGATGAGGTATGAATAAAATCATGCTATCACACCCTGACCAGAGCTTACTTTAATTAGGGTACTGTCTAGCAGAGAGTACCCTAATTAACAAGCGCCTAGAACGAGAAAAGACCGACGAAACAAGACCCTCAAACCTGCGCCGTCTCCTGAGAATCCCGCGTTTCCACCGACTCGGGTCCCTCGCCACGAACCGCGCGGAACATCCCAAACCGACATAACCCGGCCCCAAACGCCAACCGCATTAACAACAGCGTCGGCACTTCCCGCACTGACTTGAGAAACCCAGACACCCCGAACTGCATCCAACCCTGAGGCCGGACAATTCCCTCACGAATCGAATCAATCCAGGAGGGGAGAGTTTCCTGAGTCCAATCCGCCGTCACTACCTCACCCTCAACAAATCCCGTCTCTTGCAACAACTCCGCAAACCCTTCAATACTCGAAAACGCCGGATGAGACCATTGATCTAATAATTGTCGCATCACCGGACGTTCCCAGAAATTTAAGGGAACTTGGCGGTCATCTCGCTGATTCCAATCCGCCATCACCAAGACTCCCCCCGGCTTCACCACCCGCATCAATTCGCGGGCAAACACCGCCTTATCGGGCATATGTGGCCCCGCTTCAATGGACCACACCACATCAAAACTGCCATCGGGAAAGGAGAGATTCATAGCATCATCCACCGCAAACCGGGCATCTACCCCTTCCGGCGTTAACTCCCCCGCCCGTTGCACCTGTTGGGGGCTGATGGTAATCCCCGTCACGGAAAAGCCGTAGTCTTGGGCGAGAATGCGGCTACTGCCGCCAATCCCACAACCCACATCTAACACGGTCGTTCCAGGGGGTAGCTTGTCTAAACCGCCCCAGCGGACCATCTCATGGACAAAATCCGACTTGGCTTGTAGGAAGTCTTTAGACTCCGGCGGGGAACCGTAATGGCCCAGATGGATATGTTCACCCCAGTAGTATTCCAGGATGCCGTCTTGGGTCCATTCGTCGTAGGCGTTGGCGACGGTATCGGAGGATTGGTATTTGCGGGCGGCGTTGAAATAGGCAATCAAGCCGATCGCCGCGATCGCAACTAGGACTAAGATCAAGGTCGGCGTCATAGCAATTTAGATAGCAGTTTAGAACGAAATCGTCAGATATTGGTTCTGAAATTTAGCGCCTTTAACGGGTTTTCCTTGCAAGGCTGGGGGAAGATAGATGTTATGCCGTTGTTCTCCGGCTTCGACGGTCACTTCCGGCCCCGACTGGATCAGTTTGACGTCTTGTTTACTAAATCCCGGCAAGAACAGACGCACCGATTGGGCGGCGCTATCGACGTCCATGGGTTTAGGGGCGCTGGCAATTTGACGGCTGAAGTTGGGCAAGGCCTCCATCAGCGGCTGCCAATCGTCCCCAGATTTGGCGGGAATGGTGGTCACGGGGAGGGGGTCAAACTCATCACCGATCGCCCCGCCATTGCCCCGATTCACCAGCACTCCGCCCACAGTTAAGCCAATTTGTTGCGCTTCTCCCCAACGGTATTTAGCGACAGCCAGGGAAGCAGCGTCATCTCCGCTAACCAGATAGGCGGCGATATGAGTGGCATCGCTGAGGGCCGATTTGCCTTCATTGAGAAATTCGTCAATGCGATCGCCACTAAACTCAGTCCGACTCCAGTCTACATTCAAGACCGCCCCGCTCATCGGTTGCCAAAAAGGAGATAAGGCCCGCACAATATCCGAACCCTCCAGAACTTGCTTGAAACGGCGCAGATACCAGCCACCAATTTCAGCGATTCCTAACATTCTCAGAGTTTCGCGATCGCCGGTTCCATCATAGACAATCAGATCATACTCACCACTGCGATCATAATCCCGCACCGCACTGAGAGCGAAGGCAGCATCCATCCCTGGCAACACCGCCAACTCCTGGCCATAGACTTCCTTAAAAAAGGGAGTTTTCAGATATTGGGCTTCGAGTTTTTTCACCTGTTCCCACCCCTGTTCTAAAAGATAGGGGGTATTGAACTGCACCACCTTGAGATTAGCGGCGATGTCTGTCGGTTCCGGGGGAGTGGGCAACCCTAACAGCAGGGACAATTCCGGCCCCGATCCCTGACTCGCCAAGAGAACCCGTTTCCCTTGACTGGCCTGTTGCTTAGCGGTGGCGATCGCCAATGTGGTGCGCCCTATACCACCTTTTCCTAAAAATGTCAATATCTGGGTCATTGAACCATGGACAATCAAAAATGGACAATGAATACTACAAGAACAACGAAATAATCGTTGTTTGAAGCTTTTAATACGTCTTACTTCATCTGGCAATTATCAGAAATTCAGAGTGGGAGAGTGACCCAGTCGGGATCTCCCACCCTGGGGGAGTGCCGAGTTAAGCCAGCAGTTCCAGTTCGTCTTCAAAGAACCAGGTGGAAAAGCCACCTTCAAACTGAACCACAGCCCCGATACCGCTACCATCAACCATCTTGTAATCGGAAATGGTACCGACGGGGTTTTGCTTAATTTTGCTGACCACATCATCGGAGACGCGATCGCGAATACGGCGGACTTTAACTTTTTGACCTACTTCCATCTCAAGCTGAATCACAGTGTTTGGCTTAGACCACCCACTCAGTGTATCAGGGTTTCGTCAGTGCGTTTCCCACTCAAGCCGATTCAGAATAGTCGGCAAGGGCCAACACATAGATAGCATGGGCCACCAAAACCGCCCCCCAGGTTCCCGTCATTGGGATTAACCAGGGAGCATCCCATCGGTAGAGAATGGCAAAAAACCAAGCCCCCGAGTTGATCGCCGAGAAGAGGGCCAGATGGAAGGCTAAGTTAATGCGATCGCCCAACCGGCGATACTCAGGATCATTGCGATCAGGTTTTCGAGACCATTTAGGAGGCATACAATTAAAACAACCGGGTCAAACAACCGGGCTCAAGGACCAATCAATAGGTCAAGTGTAGTTAACAATCTGCCCGAATTCTAGGGACACCCAGTCAACCAAGCCCGAACTTTGCTGATACAATAAAAAACACAGTGGGGGGGGTGTCACCCCTCACCCCATAAACCATTAACTTGTCCAACCCTATCAACAAGGAACAGATGCGTCCAGCCGCCCGAGTTCCTTGTCCCAGAACCCATCATGTCATCTGTACCGGCTCAATCGTGGGATACCCTAGGAACTGTAGCTCGGTCAACAGACGTTGATCGTCCCATGTACAACCGCCCCAACGTTGTGAAAAGCATCATTGCCGCTGTTGAGCGTGACGACTCCCAAACCTGGGACAGTTCCGCCCAGGAATTTCCCCCCTGCGTCCGCCTCGACTTCGAGGGACTAACCCGCTTCGAGGTCGTCTGCGACCAGTATAAACGTTGGGGCGTTCGCTTCGACAATGCCATCGCCGTCACCCCATCCAATCCAGCCTATCCCACCCATTCCGGCGATATCGTCCTCATGGCGGCCCCCAAAAGTGGCTTTCTCGAACTCACCTTCGAGCGGCCCGTGCAATTCGTCTCCGGGTACGTCACCAGTTCTCGCTTTACCGCCATGTCCGCCTACAACCACCTCGGACAAACCATCACTCGGGGCGAACTCCCGGCCGCGAACCTGGCCAACTCCAACTCCGGCGTCGAACCCAACCAACAACTCATCGTGCGATCGCCCGACATTCACCGCGTCACCTTCTACGCCTTTGACGGTGAACTCGTCGTCGATGACATCAGTTTCGGATATTAATTTCAGATGAATTTCAGATTGATTTCAGACATTATTACAGACCCCCTCCCCCACATCCAATAACCCACATCAAACTGAGGCCAACAGGTCCCCCTGAATGTGATAAATTGGTCACAACTTGCATTCATGCACCCGTCCCAGCGACATCAGTACCGATATCAGTACCGACCTAAGTACCGTGGCTTCAGCTTCTCATCCCCAATCTCGCTTCAAAGCCCCCAGAGCCGCCTTTCGCCGCTCTCGTAAGTTCCCGTTGCCCTCAGGCCTCAAACGACCCCGCCTGCAACGGGAAACCCTGGCTTGGGGAACCGCTGCGGCCCTTGGCGGGACCATGCTCGTGTGGAACTGGAAACTCTTTCTGGCCACCGGAACCGGCATGAGTGCCACCCTCGGAGTCTATCTCCTCGTGCAGTCCAACTGGCGACTGCGTTGGGCCGACCTTCGCCGCTGGTTCTCCGGGTCCCAACGGCCCATCGTCCTAGCCGCCGTCACCGGAGGACTGACCACCGTCTCGACCTACATGGCCACCGCCATCTGGGTCACCTCCGACAATCACTGGATGGCCAGCGGCTTTATCCTCGAAGGACTCGCCACCCTAGCCATCTTAGGATTACTCGCCTGGCAAACCCTCCATCGAGTGTTAGGACGAGATCACGTCGATCTCAACGGAATGCTGAGCCAACTGAGCCAAGATGACCCCCTCAAACAAGTCATGGCCCTGCGTCAACTCGAACGGTGGATTCTTGGGGAACTCCTGGACGAACAAGAACAACAGACCATTCTCGATTGTTGTCGGGTCTTACTGACGCGGGATCTCGATCCCGTGGTTCGGGAGGCGGCCTTAGCCTTGCTGGCCAGTCAATCGACCCAAGAGTCCTTAACCCTCGTTTCGCCAGGACTCAACCTCAGAGTTGCCCGCAAAACCGCGAAACAGCGGCAAGCCTAAGCCGTAATGGTGGCCACCTCGATGGCCACCGTTGCCTTAACCGTTCCCTTAATTAAGGGGTTTGACACATTGAGCGGCCTGAATCCAACTCACCACATCGCCACGAGAGGGACAAACCGTCGTCTGGCGTGTCGCCGAGACACAGAGGCGCATCAACTGAGGATAAAACCGTTGAATCTGAGTTTGTCCGAGTTGTTGGGGAGAGACCACACCACAGTGCAGCACTAACCCACAATACTGATATCCCACCCCAGGAATCCGCGCTAAATCAGCTAAAACCGCCCATTTCTTAACATGATGGGCGGAAATTTTCAGTTTCGCGGCCAAATCTTCCACACCCTGGGGTTTACGAGTTTGATTCAGGAGTTGATACGTCGTTTTAATCCCACAAGACCCAAGGCGATCGCAGTCAGCGGCCTTGAGTCCCGGAATTTTGGCGATCGCCCAGTTTCCAGACGACGGTGAATCGGTTGACCTCATATGAACCATAACGCTAAACGTAAACAATATCGGTCTCGGCGGGTTTCGACGCGAACAACTCACGCCAAATATAGATAAAATGGGACTGTTTCGGGGACAATGGCTGAGACGATTCGATTAAGTGTCAAATGTACCGAAAGGCGATCGCACCATTCCATCCCTAGGGACTCTATCCTTTTCCCTGGCGATCGACTTATCCTTTAGTGTACACCACCCCAGGGGGCAGAGTGAGCAACGATGACGAAATCTCTAAGCAAAACCGGCGATCTGAGTCATCCTTAAACCCCAGACCCTAGTCCCCTAACCAATAACAGAAACTGAACCTCTATTAAACTTGCGTATTAACGGGTCTAGCCAACACTCTCAGCACAGCCTATCCCAACATCAGCATGAGACCACAGACCCAAACCATCACCCCTAAACTTGAGGATTGATAAACTCTTATGGTCAACCAACCTAGTCATTCCGGCAATTCCAGTTCCTCCAAAAACGCCAAATCTAGCAGCCATCGACAACCGCCTCCCCCACCCCCTCAACGGCGAGTCGCCAGCCAAGCCAAACCCCCAACATTTGACACCTCCATTGAAAAACTGGTGGTGACCGCCCTAGACAAAAAAGCCTCTGATATTCACATTCGCGTGGCTCATAAACCCCGCGTGCGCATTCGCGGCGAAATGGTTGAACTCAGTCAAGAAATGCTCACCACCGCCGAAATTTTCGATCAATATCTGCGAGAGATCATCCCCGCCGCCCAACGAAAACAATTTCGAGCCGAAAAAGAACTCGATACCGCCATCTTTTACCCCAATCTCGTGCGCTGTCGAGTCAACTGTTTCGACAGCCTCTCCGGAGGCGCCATGGTGCTGCGACTCATTAGCTTAGAAATTCCCAGCATCGACAGTTTACGACTTCCTCAAGTCATCAAAAAAATCGTCCAAGCCCCCCAAGGACTCGTCCTAATTACCGGACCAACAGGTTCCGGAAAATCCACCACCATGGCCGCCGCCATCCAACATCTCAATCAGAACTTTGCCAAACATATCGTCACCATCGAAGATCCCATCGAATTTGTCCACAACTCACAAAAAAGCCTAATTAGCCAGCGAGAAGTCGGCTTACATACCCACGAATTTCACCAAGCCTTGCGAGCCGTACTGCGCGAAGATCCCGACGTCATTTTGATTGGGGAAATGCGCGATCGCATCACCATCAACACCGCCCTGCAAGCCGCCCAAACCGGACACCTCGTCATGGGAACCCTGCACACCCGCAACGCCATCGACTCCGTCAACCGCCTCGTCAACCTCTACCCTCCCGACGAACAGTCCATCGTGCGCCTGCAACTCGCCGAATCCCTCGTCGCCGTCATCGCCCAACAACTCCTACCCACAACCGATCGCCAACGAGTCGCCGTCCATGACATTCTCATCAACACCCCCGCCATGAAAGATTACCTGATCCGGGGTGAAGAAGACGAAGCCTTCCACCTCATGAAAACCGACCAAATCGAAGGAATGCAAGTCCTCAACCAAGCCCTCTATCGCGAAATTCTCGATGGACGCATTACCATTGAAGATGCCCATCAAATCTCTCCCGATCCAGGAGAACTCGAACGGCTCATGCGTACCGGAGGCTACGATGCGTCCTCCTCCCCACGGGAATGGCAAGGATAAAACGGTCATACCATTGTCATCAGGGTGTCCTTACAATTATGACAAATTCCCAATTATCGGAGATTGACTCACACATCATGTCTGTTAAAAATGCCGAACAATTTTTAAAAGATGCACTTCACAATCCAGAATTAAGAGCTGCATTCGAGGACGCGAAAACGCCCCAAGACTTCTTCCAAATTAGCGAAAGCCTGGGCTATGACTTCTCCAGCCAAGATCTAGAAACCGTCATCTCCCAACATAGTCAGGGCGTCCAAATCCGGCGGCGAACCGGAATTTGGCATTGGTTGCGAACCGTCAACTGGATCGATCGCCAAGAAGCCCAATCCCAATCCACCCCCTAGGAGTTGACACTCTCCTCGCTAACCCATCCACCGACTCCCGCTCCAGCCCGAGAGCGCGGATCACCTGATCACCCGAACCTTATTCCTGCTCTTCCCCCGAAACGACTCAAACAGGATAATCTCGTTGTTAACCGTTCCATGTTATTGAGGTGAATTGACCCGTGGCGACTTGTTTTTCTCCCAGTTCAGCCCCAGTCTGGCTCCAGATCGTCCTCACAACCAGCCTAATCGGGCTTAACCTCAACCCGAATCCCAGCCAAGCTCAAACCCTTATTCCCGCCAATGACGGAACCGGAACCCAAATCATCCGCGACGGCGATCGCCACGACATCGATGGCGGGAGCCTCTCAGGAGACGGACAAAACCTCTTCCATAGCTTCGATCGCTTCGACCTCAACAGTGGAGAAACCGCCAACTTTCTCACCTCCCCCGAAATCCAAAACGTTCTCGGACGCATTGGCGGTGAAACCTCCCAAATCAACGGACTCCTGCAACTCACCGGAAGTCGCGCCAACCTCTACCTCCTCAACCCCGCCGGGATTCTCTTCGGCGCAAACGCTCAGCTCAATCTGCCCAGCTCCTTATTCGCCACCTCCGCCGCCGCCGTGACCTTCAACAACGGCATCTTTAACCTCCTCGATACCCCCGACTATCAGACCCTCACCGGCGCTCCCACCGGCTTTCAATTCAACGGTGGCGGGGCCATGACCAGCCTCGCCCCCCTACAAGTCCCCGATACCCTGGCCCTGCTCGGAGGAGAGGTCAACGCCAGCGGCGATCTCAGCGCCGGACAAGTGCTAATTCAAGCGATTCCCGGAGAAGCCACCCTCCGCATCAGCCAACCAGGATTTGTCCTCAGCCTCGACCTCTCCGGGACCCCCGAGAGCCTCACCGACTTCCCAGAACTCCTGACTGGCTCCGATCGCGAGGGAGGCGAGGATCGCACCCTCGACACCTCCGGCGACGTTCCCCGCATCCAATCGGGTAATGTCAACATCGGCAACATCAACCTACAACCCCCCAGCGGCGAAAATCGTCAAGGCGTTGTCATCGACGCCGGCGGAACCCTCAGCACCGGCAACATCAACAGTTCCAGCGGCGACGGCGGCGGAGCCATCCGCTTACAGTCAGACGGAACTCTAACCACCGAGTCCCTCTTTTCGGGAGGGGGTGAGATCAGCCTCAACAGCGCCTCCGGCTCAATTCAGGCCGGCAACATCAGCGCCACCAGTGTCTCCGGTGGCGATATCAGCCTCAACGCCGCCGAAGATATCCGCACCGGTTCCCTCGATAGCGAAGGCCTAGGGGGTGCCGGGGGCAACATCAGCAGCCGCGCCGGAGGAGAGGCCGAAATCCTCTCCGTCGATGGTCGCGGGACCACCTCCGGCGGCGACCTCAACCTACGCCAATCTCGCCTACGAGTTCCCGGAACCGTGTCCTCGGGCCTGATTATCGATGAAGATCTCTCCCTGGCCACCTCAGACGGGGGAACCATCCAAGTGGAACTGACGGAATTTGGCGTTCCCTTTGAAGTGGGCAACCCGAGCGTCAGTGGCAGTTCCAGCAGTCTCAGCACCGAGAGCGATCGCCTCGATGCCCCCGCCACCTCCATTCCCGGAACCTTCAGCCAAGGCACCATTACCCTCACGTCCCCCGAAGCTCCCCCAGAGCCACCCCCCCAGCCGGAAGAGACTGAAGCCAGCGAGGAGATCGAACGGCTACAACGGATTCCCGGCCAAGAGATCGCCCAGATTGAAAGATTCGAGACCCCTCTCAACCCTGAAATTAGCTACACCAATGATTTCAGCAACTACTTAGACCTAGAGCCGACCGTTGCCGTCAGTTTAGATGACAGTCGCGCCCTGTTAACGGACATCGAAGCCGAAACCGGTCAAAAACCGGCCCTAATTTACCTACAGTTTCTCCCCAGCGTTCAACTCGATCGCAGCCAAAAGAATCTCAAACAGATCGGCTCAGGACTCTTGCAAATCGAGACAGATCCCCTCAATGATGGCTTGGAAATGCTGGTGGTTACCGCTGACGGAGAGCCAGTTCGCGTTGTTCTCAATGACGTGACGCGATCGCAAGTGATGGAAGCGGCCTTCGAGTTGCGATCGAACCTCACCAACCCTCGCCTACGCCGGAGCGATCGCTACCTTGACGCCTCACAACAACTCTACGACATCCTAATTCGTCCCCTCCAATCCACCTTCCAAGCACGAGAGGTGACCAATCTCACCTTTATCTCCGACGAAGGATTGCGCACCCTACCCCTCGGTGCCCTACATGACGGCGAACAGTTCCTCATCGAACAGTACAACATCGGCTTAATTCCCAGTTTGAGCCTCACCGATACCCGGCGTGGCAACATCCAAAACACCCAAGTCTTAGCCATGGGGGCCTCGATTTTTCCCTTTAACGACAACCTCAGCCCCCTTCCCGCCGTATCCACCGAACTCGATACCATCAGCCAACAACTCTGGCCGGGAGTCAGCTTTCTCAACGAAGACTTTACCATCGAGAACCTACGCCGCCAACGACAACAAACCCCCTTCGGCATCATCCACCTCGCCACCCACGGCGAATTTATCGATGGAGATGCCAGTAACTCCTATATCCAACTCTGGGATGAACGGCTCAACCTCAACGAAATTCGCCGCCTCAACCTCAACCGTCCCCCCGTTGAACTCCTCGTCTTAAGCGCCTGTCGCACCGCTGTGGGTAGTACTGAGGCAGAATTAGGATTTGCCGGACTGGCCGTGGCCTCAGGGGCCAAAAGCGCCCTAGGCAGCTTATGGTATGTCAGCGACGATGGAACCCTCGGCCTAATGACCGAGTTCTATACCCAACTGCGTCAGGCCCCCACCCGCTCTGAGGCCATCCGTCAAGCCCAAATTGCCCTGTTAAATGGCGATGTCCGGGTTGAAAACGGTCAACTGATTACCTCGGAATTAACCTTCCCTCTACCCGGGGAACTGGCCGAACAAATCCCCGACCGAGACTTTAGCCATCCCTACTTTTGGTCAGCCTTTAGTCTCGTCGGTAATCCTTGGTAATCGTATCCCTTCTCGACTATCCCGAGCCGGAATCGCCTTCAGGAGTCGCCATCGCCTGAGTAACCGCCGTCTGGCTGACGGTTTGATAGACCTCTTGAAAATAGCCTCGTAGCTGTTCGAGAGCGGCTGTTTGCGCTAAGGAGGCGTTTCCCGTCTGGGAGAGAACCGGAATCGGGCCGAGAACATCTAAGACGGTTTCCTGCGTCGGGGGAGGCGTAATCACCACTAACGAGGGGTCGAGAGCCTCGTCATAGGTCCAAAATTGTTCAATTCTCAGGGGAGGGGAGGACGCGACGGCCTGCGGCGGCTCCTCAGATGGCTGACTGGGAAGAGAGTCGGAGACATCGGCCCGTTTTTCGCGCAGCGCGGCGATAATCTCCTCTTTACTGCGGCCTCGCAACTGGAAGAGCAGAAAGGGATCTTCACCGAAGCGATCGCCGAGAAGATGATAGACCGCAATAATATGTTTACAGGGGTTCGCTTTATCGGGACAAGAACAGCGCGATCGCACCTCTTGCAAACTAAAGGGAAATAACCGCAAGCCATTGGCCGCAAACACATCTTCAATGTTGGTGGGCATTTCTCCGGCTAATAATTTCGCTGAATGGAGCGCCTGTTCTGATAAGGTATTCACCACATATTGCCAATCTTCATTGCTAAAGGCATCGAGCCAAATTGACAATTCATAGGGCTTATCTTCACTCCCTTGAACCGTAGCCAAAACCTTTTTATCTTCAAAGCGAATCGTTAAGACATTCCCTTGTCGTGCGTAATTTCGCCCTCGTTCTAGGCGTTTTTTGAAGCGATATTTTTGCAACAGATCGAGCCATTGCTCAACCCACCATTCCTGTTCTTGATTGCCATTTAATCGCTCTCCAGAATAGACCATAATTTTATCATTTGTTGTGTTTAACTTCTGTTTGATTCGTTTTCGTTTCCGCCCCTCGTGACTTGGCTTCAGCCAAGTCATGCCCCTGGGGAGGCTCTGCCTCCCGAGTGCAGGCGGCAGAGCCGCCCAACGTCCGTGTCATGGCTGGAGCTATGGCACGAGGAAAGGGGAAATGGCTGGAGGCATGACACGAGGAAACCCTTATCTTAACCGATGATTAAATAACAACAATCACCGGGTATACAACGAATCGCCTACCCAACAAATCCTACAACCAATTGCCGACCAAAATAAAAGGTGACCAATGGAACGGATGAGAATACTCCGGCGATCGCAACAACGTTAACTGAGCCTGACGAAGAGCCTCAGCTTTCGTCAATTGCGGTTGCTCCTGTAGAATCTGATAAAAGGTTTTCATCAACTGCGCCGTTGACAAATCCCCCACAGACCACAACGTCGCCAACGTACTTTGCGCCCCAGAGCGTACCGCAAACCCCGCCAACCCTAACGCGGCGCGATTATCTCCAGCCGCCGTTTGACAGGCACTCAGCACCAATAACTCAATCCCACTGGCCAGATTGGGATCTCGGGACTGTAACAACGCCGTCAGTTGATTCACATCCAACCGTCCATCCCAGGTGACCAAAAAGGTCTCATCGAGATCCGAACTAAACTGGCCGTGGGTTGCCAAATGCAACACCGAGAACCGGCCCCGATTAAAACTTTCTTGCAAATCCGACGTGGTGAACGTTTCATTAATCAGCACATTCGCCGATAACTGTGCCGAAATTTGTTCAACTTCCTGCTCAACCCCCGGTAGAGCCGAGAACCCCTGACGAGACGCAGATAACCCACCCATCAGAACCGTTTTCTCAGTAACCAAACCCTGCTGGGCCTGAGATAACAACCGTAAACTCGGCGCAACAGCTAAGCCGTAGCGTTCAATCAAATACCCGTCCCCATCATGCAACACCGCCATCGGTAAATTACGCAATTTGCCATCGAGAACAAAGACGAGGGTTTCGGGTTGCTGTTGACGCAGTTGTGGCTCTAGGGGGCGAATCAACCAATCATAGAGCTGTTGGGACACCGCCAAACGGCGCGACTCGGGAAAAATTGGGTTTAATAGTTGCGCCAACTCATCGAGGCTTTGATTCACCTGCTCCTGAGGAAGCGCTGTTTCGGCATAACTCAGGGGCTGGCCCGGAATCGAGAGAATCACCGCCAATCGTTGGGGCAAAATGATGGGATAGAGGGTGGCTGCATCGGCGTCAATCTCATCAATGGCCACCGGCTGGGTATCTAAACAGGCTTCCCGGAAAAAGTCATCGAGTTCCGCCAATTGCAAAGCCTCGACCACTTCCCGAGCCTGTCGTAGATTGGCTTGGGGAATTTCGGCTTGGGGGCTATCTCGCGTTAGCAGTAAATCGACTAATTCACGATAGATGGGTTCAACCTGATCCCGGAAGGAAAACTGAGCCTCGGGGTCAATACTGACGAGATCCTGGCGTAACCGTTGGATATTGACGATCGCACTGTTGTAAGCATCGATCGCCCCGGCGCGATCGTCACGCGCTCGTAAGATGCGTCCAAGCTGCCATTGCCAACGGGCTTGCAAATCCGACGCATCGAGAGCTTCACTCAAGGCCAACGCCCTTTTGGTGAGAGATTCGCTCTCGGACCATTGCTGATTTTGCTCATACAACTGTGCCAATTGTCCCATAGCATAGGCTTGCGCCCGGCGATCGCGAAGCGTACGGGAACCGTCATCGCCGAGGTTTTTTGCCTGTTCTACGGACTCGGCGAGCAATTGGGCGATGGGGTAGCGATAGGGGAGTAACGGGGCAATTTCAGCCTCTGAGGCGGCGCTCAGGAGGGGATTTAACCAAGCCTGGGCCAGATGAATGCGGGCATAGATACTGCGGCGACTTGCGGGTAAGTCTTGCAAGTCTGCTTGCAGGGAGGGGAATTGGTCCTGAAATTGAGCGATCGCCTCAGGGGTAGCGGTTTCGAGAAGCAGATGCCAACGATTGATTTGGGCCTCAATCCGAGTTAAAGGAGTCTCAGACCTCGCAGCTTGCTCATAATAGGAGAGAGCTTGCGCCACCTCTCCCCGCTGCCGAGCGACATTGCCTAAGGCCGTGAAAATGGGGCTGCGATCGAAGTCCTCGGCCAGCGAGTCAGCGGTGGTTAGACTCTCGCGAAGCACCTGATCGGCTTCGTTGCTGTTTCCCAGGGCAAGTAAGCTATTGCCTAAGTTCAGCAGGCCAATGACCTTAATCTCGGAATTGGGGAAGCTTTGGAGGTGATCCAAGGCCTGATCGAGTTGCCGCCGCGATCGCCGATGATGGCCCAACAATTGTAAGCCCTGAGCGCGGGAGACTTGAGTGGCCAAAACCCCTAAATCATCCTCGGCTTGAGCATACCAATCGGCGGCCTGTTCCCAAGCTTCAATGGCGGCTTCCCCTTGTCCTTGGTGATAATGAAGCGTTGCCAGACTATTAAACATACGACCATAGACATGAGCGGCCCGAGGATCGTCCACGGCATCCTCTAGGCTGGCTTGGGCCTGATTTAAGCGCGATTGAGCGATCTGCCATTGGCCGAGATCCCCCGCCGCTGTTGCCAAATAGGTGTGAGCCAGAGCTTGCTGTACTGGGACTTGCAGCCGTTGCGAGAGTTGGAGCGCTTCCTCCCAGGCGGCGATGGCCGCCTCAATCTGTCCCGCCTCATAGCGATCGCGCCCCAAGTCCATCCAGGTGGCAATGGAGGAATCAGAGACATCAGACTCAGAAACAGGAGACGGGGACTGAGCCAGACTCGGGTGAGGCAAACTTGAGAGAATCACCACAAGACTACAGGCGATCGCCCCCATTAACAGGTGACGAACCATTCGTTGAGAACCAATCATGAGGGTATTAAAGACGATTAAATTGGACTTCAATGAGACGATTTACGGAACCATCGCGGCGTTGAGCCTGCACCCGAGTTAAGCCAACGCCCGCCGTGACTCAAACAACAGTCAATCCAGCATAGCCGAAGTTCGATCGCGATCGCCCCGAGAACCGCCGGGCAGGCCCCGCGCCTGAACGCTCGCCTGA
>NZ_JAWOCL010000150.1:0-30527 GCF_046483825.1 Sodalinema sp. | reverse complement strand
GAAATCGGGAGTTGAACACGGCACGGTTGATTACGCGATTGGAGCGCGATAGTCGGTTGGCGTTGCAACAGTTTGAGCGCAACGATGAGTTAGAGGCGCTATTAACGGCAACGCGAACGGCTCGGGAGTTGCAGCAGACAACCCCTCCTGGCCAGAACTATCGGACGGTGCGACCGATTGCAAGTCTCAGTGGGATTCTACGAAATATCCGTCTTCGCAACACATGGGAGCATTCGAGTTGGGTCACGAGTGCGGAGTTTAATGGGGATGGCACGAGGGTGGTCTTGGCTTCAGGAGACGGAACGGTGAAGCTGTGGGATGCAACAACTGGGGAACTCCTCCACTCTCTTGAGGCTCATTCGGGTTCGGTCAGGAGTGCGGAGTTTAATGGGGATGGCACGATGGTGGTCTTGGCGTCAGGGGACGGAACGGTGAAGCTGTGGGATGCAACAACTGGGGAACTCCTCGACTCCCTTGAGGCTCATTCGGGTCCGGTCTGGAGTACGGAGTTTAATGGAGATGGCACTCAGGTGGTCTCAGCTTCAGACGACCGAACGGTGAAGCTGTGGGATGTCAGCCGTGGGGAACTGCTCCACTCCCTTGAGGCTCATTCGGGTCCGGTCACGAGTGCGGAGTTTAATGGGGATGGCACGAGGGTGGTCTCGGCGTCAGGGGACGGAACCGTGAAGCTGTGGGATGTGGGGACTGGCGAACTCCTCCACTCCCTTGAGGCTCATTCGGGTTGGGTCTGGAGTGCGGAGTTTAATGGGGATGGCACGAGGCTGGTCTCGGCTTCACAGGACCGAACCGTGAAACTGTGGGATGTGACCACTGGGGAACTCCTCTACTCCCTTGAGGCTCGTTTGGTCAGGAGTGCGGCGTTTAATGGGGATGGCACTCAGGTGGTCTCGGCTTCAGACGACGGAACGGTGAGGCTGTGGGATGTGACCACTGGGGAACTCCTCCACTCTCTTGAGGCTCATTCGGGTCCGGTCTATAGTGCGGAGTTTAATAGAGATGGCACAAGGGTGGTCTCGGCGTCAGAGGACGGAACCGTCAAAATTTGGAAAGTGGAAACCTTAGATGAACTCCTCAATCGCGCCTGTGACTGGTTGCGCCCCTACCTCACTTATAATCCTAACGTCACCGAGGCCGACCAAGCTCTCTGCAACATCCCCCCACCCGAAACTCCCCCCAGCAACTAACCCCGACTCATCGACAAGCACCGCACCTCAGCCTATACTGCACCCCAGAAAGCACCCAAACAGCCGCCATGAGCCAACGACCAACCCAGCAAATACGACAAGGGGATTGTTGCCAAGTACAAAATTGTAGCGAAAAATTTTTCGCCCCTACAGTACCGGATATAATCTGCCATCAATTTTCCTTATCATTCTGAACCCAAAAGACCGAAACTCAACAAATTATTCCCGACTAACCCAGCCATCCCTCAGCCAAACCAAATCCCCGGCTTCTGCAAACCGCATCTGTCCAGAAACCGGGGATTATTTAGAAACAAACCGTCCGCCTCAACCCTTACAGTCCAAACGCACTTTTCAACTGACTCGTCCAAGCCTGAACCCGCTCTTCCGTCATCTCCGACTGATTATCCTCATCGAGGGCCAAGCCAACAAACTTACCATCGCGCACCGCCTTCGACTCCTCAAACTCATAGCCATCCGTCGGCCAATAGCCAACCGTCGCACCCCCTAATTGAGAAATCTTCTCTTCTAACATCCCCATCGCATCCTGGAAATTATCCGCATAGCCAATCTGGTCTCCCACGCCAAAGTAGGCCACTTTCTTACCACTAAAATCCAAAGCATCTAACTCATCATATAAACCCTCCCAATCACTTTGTAGCTCACCAATATTCCAAGTCGGACAACCAATAATCAGACAATCATACTCACCCAGTTCATCCAAATCTGCCTCAGCCACATCATGAAGGGTCACGACACTATCTCCCTCCAACGCCGACTGAATCATCTCAGCCGCCGCTTCCGTATTTCCAGTTTGGGTTCCAAAGAAAAGACCAATTTTTGACATAATACTAGAGATTGAATGGCAACAAATTTCAAGACAACAAGTTTTAGGGAAACATCAAAACCCATTTTGTAGGGGCGAACGGCTGTTCGCCCTCACAGTTTGATATCCAAGGCAACACATTAGACCATAGACTAGAACCTCCTAATAACGAATTGATTGTTTTCGACTTAACGCCGAGAAGATACCGGCATATTAGAGGGTTGAACTGTCTCCAAGCGGGTCGTCGAGTTCGGAAACACCGAGCGACAACTCAGACAGTACCAGGTCAGTTCACGGCGACTCACCTGACGCAGTAATTTTCCCGAACAACATGGACAGTTCATAAGTCAAAGGTGTGAGAAGCGACAACAGAGTAGAGAGAGAAGAAAAACCAGAGAGAGAAGAAAAACCAGAGAGAGAAGAGAGATGAGATTAGGTTTCTAGGGAATTTAACGCCTTGTCAACCCGACGAAAATCAAACCCCATGGCTCGTAAGGCGTGCCATAAATGTCCTTGCAGGAAGAAGAACGAGAGGAAGAAATGAGCATTGGCTAACCAACAACGAGCGGTATGGGTGCCGAAGGGTAAGTCAGCGGTATCGGCGAAATAAGGAGTAATTCCAAGTTTGATTTCTAAGGCGGGGCCATAGAACTCTACTGGATAGGCCAAGGTATTCACCGCACAGAAATAGGAGGCGACAAATCCTGCCAAAGCAATTCCGCCGAGGGAGTAGGACAAAATCGCTTCCCCGGAAAAAATCAGCACCTTTTTCGCCCAATTCAGCGGCGGAACTAAGATATGCCAAATTCCGCCACCAATCAGCATCACGCCCACATAAACATGACCGCCAACGAGGTCTTCCAAATTATCGACAGTGGCGAAATGGGTTTGATAGCCATAAATCACAAAGGGGTTCAGGGTGGGTTCGCTCACAACCCGAACCGTCTGACTGGCGGCGTCATAAAGTCCACCCCAGTACATGGCTTTCGCCACCAGCAACAAGGCCCCGGCTCCCAAAAAGAGCAGATGATGTCCCAAAATCAGACCCAACTGTTTGGGGTCATCCCATTCAAAATGGAAGCGTTTGGCACGTCCTGAGGCGGTTTTGAGGTCTTCTGGGGCGTTGAAGGTATGGAACAAGGCCCCGGCCCCTAAAACGGCGGAGGAAATCAGATGAACCGCCCCGACGACGAAGTAGGGATAGGTATCAACAATCTGCCCACCGTCGCCGACCCCCCAGCCGAGGGTGGCTAGGTGGGGAAGCAGGATTAACCCCTGTTCTCCCATGGGGAGGGTTGGGTCAAACCAAGAGATTTCAAATAGGGTGAAAGCCCCGGCCCAAAAGGTAATCAGGGCCGCCTGGGCGACATGGGCGGCGATAAATAAGCCCGACATATCGGTAAATCGGGCATTTCCGGCCCACCAGTCATATTTGACTTTGGGATTATCGTAGGTTTGCATAGGCTCGACTCACAAGTTTGTGGTTTGCAGGGCTTATTGCTAAATCTCGTCAATAAGCAACTGACCCTTAGACTAGAATCTTTCTCAATAAAAGTCTATTAACTTTTGTAAAGATTTGTGATTTCTTGCGGCTTTCAGGAGCTTTAAACCCTTATTCCATGATGGAAGTAGGCAATTTCCCCCATCCTGTTTCGGTGGATAATGGTGGTAATCTCGGCTACTTATTGCAAGTAACTTTTATTACATGGGGAGAAAAATGGGTCGAACTGGGTCCCAATTCCCCGAGGGCGATCGCAAGGGTTCGCCCCTACCTTGTTTCTCCCCTGTTCCCTGTTCCCCGTTCCCTGTTCCCCGTTCCCTTCTTCCCCCCCCTTCCCTCCTGCTATAACATAGGTGCATTCATTCACGAATAGGCTCCCTATGGTTTTCACCCCTGTGATTCTTGCTGGTGGTAAAGGCGAACGCTTCTGGCCCCTGAGTCGTCTGGAACGCCCGAAACAATTTCTCTGCCTGGATGGGAGCGATCGCAGCCTCTTGCAAGCCACCGCCGATCGCCTACTCCCCCTGGCCAACGGCTGGGACAACCTCTGGGTGATTACCGCCAGCCATCTGGCCGACGGAGTCCGTCAACAGTTACCCGAACTCCCCGACGCCAATCTCCTCATCGAACCCGAAGGCCGAGACACCGCCCCCGCCGTCGCTTGGACAACCCTAGAAATTAGCCAACGCCATGGCCCCGACGCCGTGGTGGGCTTTTTCCCCGCCGATCACTGGATTGACCCCCCCGAAGCCTTCCACCATACCCTCCACGCCGCCATTGAGGTGGCCCAACAGCAAGGGGCGATCGTCACCCTCGGGGTTAAACCCACCTATCCCTCCACCGGCTACGGCTACATCGAACAAGGGGACCCCCAGGGAACCGTCAAAGACTTAGCCGCCTTCCAAGTGGCCCGCTTCACGGAAAAACCCGATCGCCCCACCGCCGAAACCTTCCTGGCCAGCGGACGCTTTAGCTGGAACAGTGGCATTTTTATCTTCCAAGCCGGAGTCGCCCTAGAGGAACTCAAACAATACGCCCCAGACTTGATGCAACAGCTTCAGCAAGAGGGGGTAAACGCCTATCCCAACCTAACCAAAATCAGTATCGACTATGCCCTCATGGAGAAAACTCAACGGGCCGCCGTCCTTCCCGTCTCCTTTGGCTGGGACGATCTCGGGGATTGGAACGCCCTCGATCGCCTGCAATCGGACAACACCAGCCCCGAATCGGGCAACGTCGAACTCGGCCGCCATATTGGGCAGGATAGCCAAAATAGTATTTTCTATAACAGCAACCCGGACGAACTTATTGTCACCATTGGCTTAGAGGACGTGGTCGTGGTTCGTGATGGCAATGCCACCCTAATTGTCAAAAAAGACCGCACCCAGGATATTAAATCAGTTCTAAAAACCTTAAAAGAGGACTCCAACTTACAACAATTTCTCTAACTCAATTTAGATTCAAATTAGACCTTTCTCAATCTAAAACTATCTCCTCGGGAGCGATTAAAACATGGTCAATATAAATCCTGGTGACTTCAACCCAACCACAATGTTTGGCGTTAACTACGAGGGAACTCCCTCGAATTTCTCGGATCTTGAGGACAACACCAGTCATCCCGATATTCTCACCGATGGCGGTGACTTAATCCAACGTCGAGACTATACCCTAATTGTCGATCGCAGTGCCAACATGATTGTGGTCGATCCCACCCATAACATTACCCTGCAAGCCATCCTAGAAGATGCCACCCTAGCCGTGGCGACTCACTGCGAACGCTTAGATCTCAAGGGGATCGACCTTTACTTTTATAACAACAGCTTCCAATACTGCGATCGCAGCACCTCCAGTCGCATCCCCGCCCTCTTTAGTCAACATCCTCCCTCCGGAGATCCCCAATTAGCCCCCGTTCTCCAAGATGCCATCAATCGCTATTTTCACCATCGTCGCTATGGAGAAAGCAAACAAAACGGCGAAATTATTTTTGTTTTAATTGGCAGTCTTCCTACCGATACTGAAGCGGTTAAAAATACCATTATTTCTGCTTCAAAACGTCTCAGCCGCGAAGAAGAACTCGGCATTCTACTCCTACAAGTCGGCACAGATCTCGAACTTCAATCCTTTCTGATCACCCTAGACGATGAATTAGAAAGCCTCGGGGCAAAATTTGACATTTGCGACACCGTCACCTTCGACACCATCAACCGGGCCACCCTCTCGGAAGTTCTCCTTGATGCCATCACCGAATAACCTCTACCCCCATTTAACCGCCTAATTTAATTGCTCACTGGGAGAACAATTGTCACCGTGGTTCCCTTGCCACAGCCTTCGCTGTCGATGAAAATTTTGCCTTTCATCAGAGAAACAAGATTAGCCGCGATCGCCAACCCCAATCCCGGACCGCGACGCTCTTCTGGGCAACCCTCAATTTTCGTAAAGGGTTGAAACAGCTTCTCCTGTTGGTCGGGTTCAATGCCGATACCGCTGTCTGACACCGCGATAATCGCCTCAGGAAGCTCATGATAGCTAGTTTTACCCATCGGACCGCTGATGGCCGTTGAGAGGCGAATTCGCCCCCGTTCCGTGAACTGAATCGCATTCTCAAACACAATCGTCAAGACCTGTTTCAGCATCTGCCGATCCGCCGTGACACAGAGTGGCGGCGGGAAATCTCGCCGTTCTAGGCTGAGGTGGGTCTCTTGTAAGACGTCCTGATGGTCATCAACGACCTCATCCAAGAGCCGATGTAAATTCACCGCCTCCAACTCAGGAGTCATCTGGCCCGAATGAATCTGAGTTAAATCAGAGATGTCCTCCATCAACTCCAGAAGATGAGTTCCAAGTTTGCGTAACTTGTGTAAATCCTCGATATCCTGCTCAGAATAGGCATGGGGGCGATCGCTCAACATCTCAACCTGGGCGATCGCATCCTCAATCGGTTTACGGAACTCCTCAGCCAAATTATGCAAATACAAATCCTTAAGCCGATCCGTTTCCTGCAAAGCGGCATTCTCCTGTTCCAAACGAGTCACCGTCGTTTGTAACCGCAACGCCAAACGATTAAAGCTTTTCCCCAACACCCCCACTTCCCGCGACGACTCCTCAAACATCATCGGCAGCGTCGGCGACCATTGTCGCCGTCCTAACTGCGTCATCGACCGACTTAAACGTCGCAGCGGATCGCCCAACCACCCCGCCAATTGCCAGCCAATAATGCCCGCCGTGACCATCGCTATGGCTCCCAACACCACGATAATGAATACATTGAGCCAAATCGGGTTCATCAACTCAGTATTGGGAACCACCACCACCACTAACCAATCGAGAGCCCAATCATCGCGAAAGGGAGTCACTTGCAGAAAATAGCGGCTACCTCCCTGCGTAAACTGGAAAATTTGCGTCCCTTGGATCGTTTCCAAACCGCCAAAACGATTGACAAGACTATTCGCCGCCGCGCGAATGGTGGTGTTGCGACTATTGAGAACCGCTAGGGAATCCTCATCCTCACCACGGGTCACAGAAGCTTGACTAAACGGTTGAGGAGCCGAACTGGCGATGAGTTGGCCTTGGCGATCGACAATAAAGGCCTGGCCGCCTTGCGTGAGTGTCAATTGCCGTAAAAATGGCCCTAGGGGAGCTAACTGGGTCTCGACCGCTAGGGTTCCCCGTACCTCCCCAGCCGTCCCATACAGAGGGGCGATCGCCAACAAATTCCCAGACGACAACTGCTGCCAAACGGGACCCGAAACCGGCGGACTGGCCAGGCGATCGAGAACCTCCGTTAAGCCTTGAGGGGGATCTTCAGACTCATCGAGGAATCGTCCTTGACGATTAATCGTCACCCCCTGCCAGAGAGGCTGGTCACCATTATCATCACGATGACGATAAAGCTCAACCATGCCATCATCGTCACGGGATAGTAGCAGTTGTCCCTGAGTTCCCTCACTGTAAAACAGACCTTCAACCCCAAAGGCTTGCATCTGCTCCCAAAAATAGGACCCTGTCACCTGCCACTCCTCTAAACTGAGGGTTTCCAAGTTTAAGGCGGCGGCGTTTGTCTGAGCCAATTGGCGGGGGGTGGCCAGATACTGACTCAAATACTGGAGAATATGGCGGCTGACCTCATTTTGTAACTGAGTCGCGAAATCTTCGACCGTTCGTTGGCCCGAGCGATAGGAGGAAAACCCGATCGCCGCCGTAAACAAGACCACCAGTAGAACAATAGGAGTTGTCAGGGCCGTACGCAATGACAATCTCGGAGACGAGCGGTTGGGAGTCGAACGAAAAAACACAAGTTTTGAGAAGGGTAGAAGGGGCAGACTGGGCGCTGTGGAGGAGATGAGGCGTCACCCAAATGGACTCGACCCGTTGAGAGGCAGTTTTCTAAAGGGTTCCACTACTGACTAGGATATCGCGAGGACAGCCTGTCATTTAACAACCGTCTGGGAAATTCACCAATTTCGATACGCCAGGATTCGGGAGCTTGATAGCCCCGACTCTTTAGAGCGGGGTGGAAAAGCGACTCGGGGACTTTAGTCCCCTTGCCATCATACGCTAAGTATGCCAGGATATGGAGAAGCGTTAATTAGGTCGAATCATGCTTTTATTTGAGTTTAAAGCCTATGGGAAGCCAAGCCAGTTTGCAGCCATTGATGAGGGAATCAGAGTTGTCCAATTTATCCGCAATAAATGTATTCGGTTGTGGATAGATCACCCAAAAACTGGGAAGTACGACCTCAGCAAATATAGTGCTGTGCTGGCTAAAGAGTTTTCATTCGCTGAGAAACTCAATGCTATGTCTAGGCAAGCATCAGCAGACCGAGCGTGGGCGGCTATTTCTCGCTTCTACGACAACTGTAAAAAGAAAGTTCCTGGCAAAAAAGGTTATCCAAAATTCCAAAAGAGCAATCGCTCAATTGAGTACAAAACTCAAAGCTGGAAGATAGCCGACAACCGTAAATCAATCACCTTTACTGATAAGCTAGGGATTGGCAAGCTCAAGCTAAAAGGAACTCGTGACCTCAACGTCTACCCCAAGGAGGATATTAAGCGAGTCAGGTTGATTAAAAGGGCTGACGGATATTATGTGCAGTTCTGTATTCAAGCTGATCGACGTGAAAACATTGAACCGACTCACAGGACAATTGGACTAGATGTAGGGATTGAAAGCTTTTATACTGACTCACAAGGGAGCAAAGCTGACAACCCCCGGTTCTACCGGGTAGGGGAGGCTAAGCTAAAACAACTCCAGAGAAAAATTAGCCGCAAGGTAAAGGGGTCTAAGAATAGAGCCAAAGCCAGGGCTTTATTAGGAAAAGCTCACCTCAAGATAAGTAGGCAGCGTAAAGACCATGCCGTCAAGTTGGCGCGGTGCGTCATCACATCTAACGATGTTGTGGCCTACGAAAACTTGAGAGTGAGAAACTTAGTCAGAAACCACTGTCTAGCCAAGTCAATCAATGACGCTGGATGGTATCAATTTAGAGTTTGGTTAGAGTATTTTGCCAGGGTGTTTGGGCGGGTCACAATTGCGGTGAACCCGGCTTACACGTCTCAGCAATGCTCCAGTTGTGGCACTATCGTTAAGAAATCTTTATCCACAAGGACACAGGTTTGTCAGTGTGGATGTAAGTTAGATCGAGACCACAACGCAGCTATTAACATCCTTAACTCAGGATTGGGTACGACGGGGCACGTCGAAACCTCTGTATTTAATGCAGGTAACGCTTCTGGAGAATCAACCTCTATCTTGGCTGGCGAAAGCCGGTCAGGGTAAGTTGGCTCGCTGAAGGAAGAATCTCCGTCGCGTGATTCGCCGAGAGTGTCAAACTGGTGATGTCAACCCTTCAGGGGATCTCCCCATTACGTCTAATGTTATGGCTGTTACTCCTCGAACCCTGGGACGCTGGAAACAGGAAAACCGTCCTATCGTCGCTTTGACGGCTTGGGATTATGCGATCGCCAAAGTTCTCGATCAAGCCGCCGTCGATCTAATCTTAGTGGGGGATTCTCTCGCCATGGTCGCCCTCGGGTACGAGACCACCTTACCCTTAACCTTAGACGAGATGTTGCACCATGCCAAAGCCGTTCGCCGAGGCGTGAAACAGGCCTTGCTGGTGGTGGATTTGCCCTTCCTGACCTATCAAGAAAGTCCTCAACAGGCCTTGCATTCAGCCGGCCGAGTCCTCAAAGAAGCCGGAGCCGCCGCCGTGAAGTTAGAAGGGGGCCATCCGGAGATGGCCGAAATTGTCGCGAAATTAGTACGAGCCGGGATTCCCGTGATGGGCCATGTCGGACTCACCCCGCAATCGGTGCATCAGCTTGGCTATCGCAAACAAGGAACCACCGACATCGAAGGAGCGCGAATTCTCTCGGAAGCCTTAGCCTTAGAAGCCGCTGGAGCCTTCGCCATTGTTTTAGAACATATCGAAAGTCAGTTAGCTCAAACCGTCACCGACAAGCTCAGCATTCCTACCATTGGTATTGGGGCCGGAGACGGCTGTGACGGTCAAATTTTAGTCACTCATGATCTCCTCGGATGGTCCGATCGCCAACCTCCCTTTGCCAAAGTTTATGCGAACTTACGCGAGACCATTCAACAAGCCATTCAAAATTATAGTAATGACGTGCGATCGCCGTCTCAATCCTCCCGAGAGTGAAGCTGGGATCAAGGAAAAGTGACCTGTTTCTAGACTCTAAGCTCAGTGTTTATACGGGAATAATCCCCTCTCGCTCAGCAAAACCACAGGGATTCCTGAGAAACTTGAGGTGAAAACCGCCCTTGACAAATTGAAGCAAAATTAGTTATTGCTTTGCCACAAGTTTGTAAAGTTTTAACTCGTAACCCGGAACAGGGTCAGGCCAACGAGATATAATTAGAGTAAATAACCGACAGGTTAAACTAACGTTAACATCAATTTGCCTCCCTTGAGTCTCTTGACCTTAGTCACATCTCCCATCTCTAATGTGTTTGTGATTCATCTCAATTGTCTCGGGGCCGTCATTCCCTAAAACGCAACTCAGTTTGTGTCAAGGGGCGTTCCCGACCACCCATGACCCACGTATCCAGAGGACTACTTCTATGGCACGCTCAACATCCCCCTTCGACCGCCCCTATCCTTCCGTTGGGCATCACCGTTCCTCGAACACCCATCGAGTCCAGTCTCGCCGGAGCGATCGGCTTGGATTCGAAGAACGCAATTTAATCAACGATGACGGTGAATCGATCACCATTTACCTGCCCCATCGCCAGTAACGTCCTCTGTATCGAGTTTTTCCATGACCTCCTCGGGATGGATCACAGGTTAATCAACCAACCCGAAGAGGTTCTTGCGACTCACTTCGGGTTTTGCCATATCTGACCTGAGATCGTCGTAAGTTATCGCCACAAGTTATAGTGAAGACAACCGCTTAACCAAACCTGCTGGGTCAGCAATTATCTGTGAGTTATTGCATTAACCCCCAATGCCCTAGCCCCGAAGACGGGATCGATCCAAAAGACACCGTTTGTCCTCACTGCGGGTCAGACTTAGTCTTTCAGAATCGCTATCGCATTAACCGGCTCTTAGGGACTGGGGGGTTTGGAAAAACCTTTGAAGCCCTTGACAGGAGGGAGCTAAAGGTGATCAAGGTTCTCTTCAAAAATCATCCCAAAGCGGTCACCCTCTTTCAACAAGAAGCCAAAGTTCTCAGTCGTCTCGAACATCCTGGGATTCCCAAAGTCGACCCCGACGGCTACTTTACCTACACCCCACCCGACAGTGACGACCCCGTCCATTGTCTGGTGATGGAAAAAATCGAAGGCTTGAACCTGGTCGAATGGCTTGAACAACGCAACAACAAGCCCATCGACAAAAAACAGACCGTCGAATGGCTCGAACAACTCGTCGAGATCCTCGAACAAGTCCACCAACAGCACTACTTCCACCGGGACATCAAACCCCAAAACATCATGCGCCGGCCCACCGGGCAATTGGTCTTAATCGACTTTGGCACCGCCCGCGAAGTGACCGGAACCTACCTCAACAAAGTCGGCGGCGGCCAAAACGTCACCGAAATCATCTCCGCCGGCTATAGTCCTCCCGAGCAAATTAACGGTAAAGCCGTCCCTCAGTCTGACTTCTACGCCTTGGGGCGCACCTTTGTCTATCTGATGACCGGCAAAAAGCCCACGGAATTTCCCGAAAATCCCCGGACCGGCAAACTTCTCTGGCGTGAAGGCGCCCCACAAATTCCCGAAGCCCTCGGAGATGTCATCGATTACCTGATGGCGCCGTTTCCCGGAAATCGGCCCCAACATGCCCAGATGATTCTCAATTGTCTGGCCGAAGCCGAACCGGCGATCGCCTCGACAAAATCCACCCTCACCCTCTCGTTTCAACGCAAACCCAAAACCCCATCCGGGAATGGGGGCACAAAAACTAGCCAGCGGGGAGGCAATTCCACCCTCTCCCCCGGTCATTCCGGGAGCCGCAACTCCCGTAATACCAACTCCCCCGGTCAGACCTCCTCCTCCCAGAGCCAGAGTGGTCGCACTCATCACTCCACCTCGTCAGCCCAAACTCGACGACTGCCCCGACTGCCCCGGCCTCAACTACACTTCAGTTGGCAGCCCCTCATTGCCCTTCTGGTGGCTGTCATCGCCCTCAGCCAGGGCTATGGCTATTGGCGCTATGGATTCTTCCCCGCCAATCCCTGGCAATTGATATTAGCCTTCCCAAGTGCCTCGTTCCTCAATACGGTTATGTCTCGTCACGCCGGGGAAGTGCAAGCCTTAGCCATCTCACCCGACGGAACCTTGCTCACCAGCGGTCATTACCAAGACCTGGATTTGATTGCCACTCGCAACAATATCGTCCTGCAAACCCGCTCCGTTCACGAGTCTTGGATTCGGGCCATTCTCATTACCCCGGATGGAAATAGCCTCATTACGGCCAGCGACGATGCCAGTATTCGGATTTGGGATTTGCGCACCGCCATTCGCCGCTTTACCCTCAGCGGCCATAATGGCCCGATCAATGCCCTAGCCCTCTCAGCCAATGGAGATCAGCTCGTGAGTGCCGGTGAGGATGGAACAGTACGCATTTGGGATGTCGCCCGCGGCCGGGTTGACCATGTTTTATCGGGACATACCGGGCCAGTCAATGCTTTGGCCCTCTCCTCGGATGGACAGACCGTCGTCAGCGGTGGAGATGACCAAACCCTACGCATTTGGGATGTCCAACGGGGGGTACAAATTCGCTCTCTGACGGGACATGAGGGAGCCATTCAGGCAGTGGCCTTGTCCGCTGATGATACTTTGATTGCTAGTGCCGCAGAAGGGGACTCAGTGCGCTTATGGAATGTCTTTCCCGGTGCCGAGATCTTTCGCCTGCAAGAGACGGATGTGTCAGTGCGTGAGTTGGCCTTTTCCCCCGACGGTGCGTATCTGATTGGGGCGGGGCAACCGCTCTATATTTGGAACCTCGAAACGGGCGATCGCCCCTATGTTTTACGGGGCCACAGTCAGGACATTAGCAGTTTGATCTTCACTCCTGATGGTCGTCAAATGATTACGGCGTCACCCGACGGAACCATTAAGCGTTGGAACTTTCCCGGACTGATCCCCGATCAAGCAAGTTCTCAAGATTGAAGGCCAAAAATAAAACCTGTGAAGGGGAATCCCCCTCACAGATTGTTCTAGATATGTCCCGAGTCGTTTTGCGTTCCGACTGTATGAACCGATGATAGACGATGGGGGAAACGATCGTAGTCTATCTTAAGGTAGAGATCTCATTGACATCCTCAATCATCACCTGTTGATGACGGTGGTCTGTACTGCATCATATCCCTCCTGATCTGGCTCTGCCTTGCGTCTTCCTTGGGCTAAGCCATTTCCAGGAAAATGCACAGGACACTAAGATTCCTTGTTAAATTTTATGTCAACCACACCTTTGTCAGTCAATATTGTCGCTCAGGATAACGCCTCTGGACTGACTCGTGATGTCCAGATTATCATGGAGGCCTTAAACTCTCCAGACTTTGAGCTGTCTTGGTGTTCGGCGTGTCGCCCCGGATTACGACATCAGTTCCCTCGGCAAATGATGGCTCGCCTCGAACAACTCTTGTATCGAGCTCGCTATCAGCAGCCTCGCTATGACGTTAATATTTTTGTTGAAGGGGTGGTTCCCTGGTGGTTTCCGTTTGCCCGCTTTAACCTCTTGATTCCTAACCAAGACTGGTTTCATGGCTATTGGCAACCCTATCTCAAGTACTTTGATTATATTCTCTGCAAAACTCACCTCGCCGAGAGAGTGTTTAGCCCCTGGGGACAAACCTACTATATCGGGTTTACCAGTAGCGATCGCCGCGATTGGCAAATTACCCCCAACTACGATATGGCCTTTCACCTCGGCAGCGATCGCGTCCGTCTCGGAACTAAACTGATCTTACAGGTTTGGCAACAGCACCCCGAATTTCCTCAACTCACACTGATTTCCAAAAATTTACCTCCGACAACACAACGGGCTAAAAACATTAATATCATCAATCAATTTATCCCCGAACCCTATCTCATTCGCCTACAAAATCAACATGGCGTGCATATTTATGCCACCCGCATTGAAGGTTTTGGCCATCGTATTATGGAAGCCATGAGTGCGAGTGCTGCCACCGTTACCACCGACGCTCCCCCGATGAATGAGTTAGTCACTCCCGAACGAGGCTTACTTATTCCCTACAGCACAACCCAACCCCAAAATTGGGGGACACGCTATCATGTTAATGCCAAAAGCGTAACTAAAACCCTTGAAACCCTCTGGGGAAGCACAACTCAGACTCGCCAAACCTGGGGGGAACAGGGACGAGCCTATTACGAAGACAGTCGTCGAGGTTTCCAGCAGCGCCTTCTAACCATTCTGAAAAACTTATAAACACGAGGTTTTCAGGATTGGCAAAGTTTCCCAATTTTCATCAATAAACCGGGGAGTGCATAACCGACAAAAAATAAGCCCCTAACGAGAGGTTTTAATTAGTCATGGAGAATCCCCTCAGCCGCAAATCGTCCCAACGCCAACAACGGGAAGTAAAGCCGATAATAGTCATAACGCAGATAAAAATGACTCGGAAAACCCGTTCCCGTAAACCAGGACTCTTGCCAGGTTCCATCGGGCTGTTGCGTCTCAATTAAATAGGCCACACCGCGCTGAATCGACGCTCGCCAGGGGTGGGCCGAGTCGACCTGCAACCCTTTGACAACAGCCATCAATCCCAATAGCGCCCAGGCCGTTTGCGAGGCGGTACTATCTCCCTCTCCCTTAAAACGAGGATGGTCATAACTCAGACAAGTTTCTCCCCAACCCCCATCAGCATTTTGCACCGCCAACAGCCAATTGGCTCCTCGCTCTAAAGCCAAACGGTGGCGTTGTGGGGTAATCAGGGCCAAGGCCGATAACGCGCCACTGGTTCCATAAATGTAGTTGACCCCCCAGCGGCCAAACCAAGACCCATCCTGCTCTTGTTCCCCTAACAGATAGGCTAACGCCCGTTCAAACTGCTGTGAATACTCTTGTAAGGGGCTATCTGGGGCCTCGGAGTCTAACTCGGCCGCCATTTCTAACAATCGCGCTGTGACATCGGCGGTGGGAGGGTCAATGGTGGCTTTTAGGTCACTGTAGGGAAGGGCGTTGAGCCAATCTTGGTCATTATCCCGATCGAACGCCGCCCAGCCACCATTGGAACATTGCATGGATAGCATCCAACGAATCCCTCGTGTCAGGGCGGCCTGTTTCTGGGGTTCGTTGGGGAGTTGGGTTGGGTTCAAGGCCATCACCACCACCGCTGAGTCATCTAAATCGGGATAGAAGCGATTGTCGAACTCAAAGGCCCAACCTCCGGGTTCAGCGGTGGGGTTTTTCACAGACCAATCGCCGTAATCGAGGATTTGTTGCTGGAGAAGCCAGGTTGCCCCCTTGACAATACGCGCATCATCTGGATCGATTCCTGATTCGACCAGCGATCGCACCACCCAGGCCGTATCCCAAACCGGTGAGATACAAGGCTGCACCCAATAGTGCTGTTCTGTTTCTACCCCAAAACGGGCGATCGCCTCAAACCCTCGTTGCACAACTGGGTCCGCCAGATCATAGTTCAAACTGCGCAACGCCAACATCGAGTTCAGCATCGCCGGAATAATCCCCCCCCAGTCGCCGCTGGCTTCCTGGCGTTCAATCACCCACTGTTCGGCGGCTTTCAACCCCTGTTCCCGGAACGGAACCAGGTTGAGGGTTTCTCCCAGCTTAAAGAGATTGTCGAGTTCCACAAAGCTATCACTCCAGTCACCCTGACGAGGTAACTCAAAGCGGGCCGCATTAACCCCTTCCGCATAAAGTTCATCGAGAGAAACCTGGGGATTGAGGCGATACACCGGTTTTTGGTCAAAGACAATTAACAGAGGAACCGTACTTCCCCGCGCCCAACTGGACATATCATAAATACTAAACGGGGCTTCACCTGGAAGGAGCATAATCCAAGCTGGAATCGAAGGAATCCCGCGCCAGTCATAGGCTCCCATCAAGGCCAGGTGCATCTTCGTAAAGATGCGAGTTTTGCTAATTCCCCCTTTCGCCAAGATAAACTGTTTGGCCTTGACTAAAGCTGGGTCATCTTGGGGAACCCCTAACAGCCGCAATCCCAGATAGGCTTCCACGGAAGTACTCAGTTCGCCACCATCCCCCCGGAACAGTTCCCAACCGCCATGATCGCGTTGTTCATCTCGGAAGAACTGTTCGGCTTTACTCCAGGGTAAACGGTCTTCGAGTCCCCAAATTTTATGTAGCAGAATCACCTCCGCCAACATGGTGACATTGGATTCGAGATCCGCCCACCAATAGCCCTGGGGATGTTGCTGATTGAGGAGATAAGTTTGGGTTGCACGAATGCTTTTTTGAAGCTGATTAGTATCCATGAGTTATCTAAAAAAAATTGCGATCGCCGCCATCCAAATTAGGTAAAAAGCTGGGTAAAATCCCCACCACAGGAGATTTTACCTCAGATTTTAGAGTTCCGAGTTTAGACGACGCTTAGACTACAATGGCGGCTAAACCTTAACGCAGGACATCATCTAAACTCGGAACATCAAGCCAACCTTGATGTTGACTCGATTCATGCGTTAGATCCATCAATAATTGGGAATAGACCCCCTCGCGGAACGACGGTGCGATCGCCACCCCACTATCAATTCCTTGAACCCAACGATCAATGGTTCGTAAAAACGGAGCCAATCGTCCATCGGGATAACTGCGAGGAAACACTAAACGTTCTGGAATATCCAATTCCAATGGTGGTTTTCCACCGGTAGACCCCAATAACTTAAAGCCATGCACATAATCCTTTTGATTATGACTTCCCAGAATCAGAGTTCCCGCATCTCCATAGACTTCTAGCCAATGGCCGCGTCCGGCGTAGGTGACTGAACTGATACTCACCTGACAGGGCGTTCCATCAGCCAACTCCAAGGTTAACAGCGCCGTATCATCAGCATCGACCGGTTTCAGGATACCACCCTCATTGGGGTCTGGGCGTTCAGAAATGGCCGTCGTCACTTGAGCAAAGAGTCGTTGTACCGGACCAAACAACCAGGCAATATAATCAAAGGTATGAGACCCTAACGCTCCCAAAGCGCCGCCTCCTTTGTCTTTTTGCGCGTACCAGTTCCAACCCCGTTCCGGATTGGCGCGACTCGACATCAACCAGTCAATTTTGATCAGTCGCTTCTGGCCCACATAGCCTTCTTCGAGGAGTTCCGCCAGACGCATCCAGGTGGGAACGCCGCGATATTCAAAATCCATGGCCGCCACAATTCCCTGATCTTGGGCCAAATGATGGAGGGTTTTGGCTTCGGCCAGGTTCAGGGCCATCGGCTTTTCGAGGAGGACATGTTTCCCAGCCGCAATGGCCTGTTGGGCCATTTCCGCATGGAGAAACGGCGGCGTCGCGATACTCACCGCGTCAATATCCGGGGAATTGAACAACTCCTCCAGAGAACTATAGGCCTGGGGGATGTTGAACTCACTAGCCACCGCTTGGGCCTTGGCCGCATCGCGATGATACACCCCTTCAACCTTGGTGCGATGGTGAATCTGAAAACCGGGAATATGGACTTTTTGCCCAAATCCTGTCCCAATGACCGCAACCTTAATATCTCCGTTCATAACATCTCACTAATCTTTCAATACTCTATGGTGGCAGGGAGATGGCCGGGCGGCTAGTTTCCGTGACGCAACTGTTCGATGCGATCGCAGATCCAATTCACCACCGTCTCCCCTAACCGCACATTATCGAGTAAGTCAATCTCCCGTACCCCCGTGGGACTGGTGACATTCACTTCGGTCAGATAGCCGCCAATGACATCAATGCCCACAAAGTACAATCCATCTTGCCGCAACTGGGGCGCAACTTGCCGACAAATGTCCTGTTCTCGTTCGGTGATCTCCGCTTTCGCCACCCGTCCGCCGACGGCCATATTCCCCCGAAACTCCTCCCCAGTGGGAATCCGATTCACTGCACCGATGGGTTCCCCATCTAAAAGGATAATCCGTTTATCTCCCGCTTTGGCTTCCGGGAGATATTGCTGCACCATCACCGGAACCTGGCCGTTGAGGGTACTTAGTTCCACCAGAGAGTTGAGGTTAAAATCCCCCACCTGAATCATGAAAATCCCTTCCCCGGCTTTCCCTCCCAGGGGTTTGAGGATGGCTTTTTGGCGACGTTGCACAAAGCCACGAATCACGGATTTATCTTGCGTGACAATGGTTTCGGGAATGGCCTCGGGAAACTGCAAGGCGTACATCTTCTCGTTGGCGGTCCGCAAGCCTCGGGGATGGTTGAGGACTAAGGTTTTAGCCGGGTTCACATAGTCCAGGATATAGGTGGCATAGAGGTAGGGAACATTCACCGGCGGGTCCGTTCGCATTAACACCGCATCCATGGTCTCTAGGGGCTGCCAGATGGGGGATTCGACCTCATACCAGGGGTTGGCTGCCTGCCAATGACCGTCATGCTTTTCGACGGGGGTTAGGGTCACCGAAGATAGCCAACTATAGGCCACTCCATCCACGACACCTAATTGATTGGCTTGGGTGGTCCAGACTTCATGGCCGAGATGTTGGACGGCTTCCATGAAGGCGACGGTGGTATCGTGACCGGGTTCGAGGCTGTCTAGGGGGTCGAGGATGAAGGCAAATTTCACGGCGGCATTCGTTTTGAGATCTGACTCCTGGTATTTTGCCTTATTTTGGGGGGGACAGGGAACAGGGAACACCGGAGCAGGGAACACCGGAACTGGGAACAGGGGGAGATGGGTTGGGGCGATTGGTATACTTTTGAGTAGGGTTGATTGTGTTCCCTTGCTGTTGGGACTGACTCTTTGTTTAGGATTGGCGATCGCTACAATGACCATTACTGGATATCGACATACTGCAATTCTTGTCTCTGACCTCAGCCGCGCGGAACGCTTCTATGGTGAGGTGTTGGGACTCACGCCGGTGGAACGGCCCCTGTCCTTTCCGGGAACTTGGTATCAAATTGGGGCCATGCAATTGCATCTGATTGTTTCGGAGTCTGTCTCGACGGACTTGGCCTCTGAGAAATGGGGCCGTAATCCTCATGTGGCCTTTGCGATTGATGACCTCGATCGCACCCTAGACCGCTTACAGGCCGCTGGCTGTCCGCTGCAACGGAGTGCGTCGGGACGACCGGCCTTGTTTACCCGAGACCCTGATGGCAATATCATCGAACTCAGCGCCGAATGAAGGTTGTTGTCTATTCCTATCGCCTCAGTCCCGATGACCCGCTTCCGGAGATAGAAACCCCTGAGTTGGGACCGGTCCGGCAGCGCTATTGTGATATTGGGGGGCGATCGCAACTGCAACAACTTCTGCAAGACGGTCGCCAAAATCCTATGGATTATCTCCTGGTGCATCAGTTGCACGATTTAGGAGATACGGTCGAGGCGATTTCTGAGCATCTACAGACGTTTCAGGATCTCGGGGTTAAGGTGGTCGCCACGGGGGGAACGGCGGTGCAAACGCTTCCGGAAGACCCCCTCGACTTGTGGGAGGCGTTGCAACACCTCCATCGGGAAACCCATCGTCAACGGCTGCGGCGAGGTCATCAGCAACGACGACTTCACGGTCATCCGCCGCCGGGAAAGGCTCCTTATGGCTATCGACGCGGGGGCGATCGCTATCGCCTCGATCGTAGCAGCGCCCCAGTCGTTAAAGCCTTTTTTGAGCATTTTCTCCTCTATGGGTCCCTGCGGGGGGCTGTTCGTCATCTGGCGCAACGTTACGGAAAACGCATTTCGGTCACCACGGGACGGCGTTGGTTAACCAGTGCGGTGTATCGCGGCGATTTGGCCTACAACGATGGACGGGTTCTCTCCAATACCCATGTGGCGATTCTCTCTCGCGCTGAAGCGGCGCAGGTCGATCGCCTTTTACGACGCAATCGCCGGCTTCCTCCTCGTACTGCGAGTGCGCCGCGATCGTTGGCGGGGTTAGTTTCCTGTCAACGCTGCGGTTGTGGCCTAACAGTCAGCCGGGTGACGCGCCGTCATCACCCTGGGGAGTATCTCTATCTACGTCCCAAGGCCTGTCCTCAAACGCCGAAATGTCAGGGACTTTCGTATGATGAGGTGTTGCGGCGCACGGTGGAACAAGTGTGTCGAGATTTGCAACGGTTAGCGACGCGGTTACCGCTTCCGGGTGATGATGGCCGCAAACAGGCTCTACAGGAGCAAATTAGCTACAAACAAGAGGTCCTCAGGGATTTACCCGAACTTCTCGATCGCGGCATTCTCGACCCGGAAACCCTGACCTTACGACGTTATCATCTCGAAGCTGAAGTCTCTCAATGTCAGTCCCAGTTGGCGGCGTTGACTCCGGTGAATTTGCAGGAAACGGCGAAAACGGTGTCGTTGCCGCAATTTTGGTGGGATTTGACGGAAACGGAACGCCGCTTTTATTTTCGGGAGTTTGTCCAACAGATTTACGTTCTCTACGATGGTGATGATTGGCAACTTCAGATCGAGTTTAGTTTTAGTCGTTAACCCCCCAAATTTGGGTTTTCAGGATATACGGTGTGATTTGTTGCATTTGATACAAAATTTTCGGGGAACCCACCCCTAACCCCTCCCAGGAGGGGATTTTTCGCCCCGACAACAACGGATGTAATCCGCCATGAATTTTCCTGATCTCCCTGAACCCAGAAGACCCCCAAATTTAAGAGTTGTATTGACAATTTAGAGATTGACAAGTTAGATTCTGTCGGGCTATAGTTTAATTGTGGATTTCCCGTGTTTTTTGGGGCCTTTAGGGGTTTGTCAAATGGCTTGCCTAGATTCACAATTTGTAACATTTTTAGAGCTTATCTCAATCAACAGAAATACTGAACAATTCCCTCTTTACTTAAACAACAAAAACCGGGCATAATGGGCCAACTTGAGAGTAGAGAGACTGTTATGGCAATTCTAGGGACTTGGTTCGGTTTAATGGTGTTGGTACTGTTCAATGGCATGGTCTGTTTGGTCTTGCCACGACTGCTATCCCTGGATTGGGGATGGGTTGTCTCGGTTTCGCCGGCTCAAGACTCCTTGGAACCCGAAGCGCCGTCGATGAAGGCTGAGGTCGAGGATGATGGGGCGTCGATTGGGGCGATTCAATCTTAAGACTCGTCGGTATGCTAGTTGGTTAACTCGGAATATTCGGCAGTGAAGAACGGCCGGTACTCGATCTTAGGTTTTGACTCTTTTCAGCCGGTTTTAAGTTCTCCTGTGGTGGTTGAGAACAAGCTCACTTCTGATTGAGCTGATATCTTGAGTGGCGATCGCTCAATCCCCTCAAAAAAAATTGGCAAAACCCTTCTGAATGGCTTCACAACTTCCGCAAAGATTGCTATACTAGGAGTTAGAAATCAATCATTCGAGATGCAGGCGTTCTAGGGCGCGGCCCTTGCGGTATCAGACCCGTTGAGGTTAGCCAAACTCTCTAGTCTCAAGTTCCTTGAGCGAGAGATTCGGTTAGGGGCTAACGCTAGAATTTACGCCATCCCACTCCGTCAGCTGTCGTTGGGTTGAGACGAAACTACTCTCGTGAGAGAGCGATCGCCTCGGTGTTGTGCAACGCAACGGATGCAGGTGGGACTGGACAACAACGCCAAGCGGGAGACTCCCGGCGACCGATGTCGGACGGGTTCCCCCTGTTGACGGCTGTTGAACATATTGAATCCTTCACGCCTTAGAGTGCTAAACCTCCGGATGCGGTTTATGTTGTTTTTGGAGGATTATTCGGTCTTGTGAACGTTCATTTATCGCCATTGAGGTATTTGGCGGTCGTCTCGGTTTGTCTGCTTATTGCAATTTTTTCCGTTCTTCCCCAATCCTGGTCTTTATCAAATCACTGGAGTGTTGTTCGCCGGGTTCCAGTATCCGGTTGGGTGATCTCAACGCCGGTGGGCCATCCACCGCTGTTGACCTTTTCGATTCCCACCGCGACCGAGGAATCGCTGTTAACACAGCCAATGAAGACCTTGCGGGATGCCTCTGACGGAGACCAGCTCATCTCTGAGTTTGGACAGATTTTAACTCGTCTGCGTCGTATTTTTTGGGCGATCGCGCGACGCTGTCGGTTGGCCGTGCAGTCAACCCAAGCCCTCTTAGTCACCGAAACGAATCTAGCCCACAAGGGAGACGATATGCTAGAGAATGCTGCCTAACCTACTCTTACCCTTTCTCTGCCTGTGAAGTTGTGGTCTTTGATTCCTCTATATGACGCCTCCGTTAGCCAATGGAGTTGGGAAGCCCGACTCTTGCGTTGGCTAACCCTGGTTTGGCTGGGAGTTGGCTTGCTCGTTCTCTTCTCCGCCTCCTATCCCAGTGCGGCCTTAGAACTTGGAGATGGAACCTACTACTTTAAACGTCAACTCCTCTGGCTTTTGGTGGGGTTGGTGGTTTTTAACGCTGTTGTGCATACCCCCCTTCATCGCTGTTTGGCGATCGCCCGCTGGGGGGTTTTGGCTCTACTCGGATTACTGCTATTAGTATTGGTCCCGGGATTAGGAACCACCGTCAACGGAGCAACCCGTTGGATTTCCATTGGTTTTATCCCCATTCAACCCTCGGAACTCATCAAACCCTTTCTAATTTTGCAAGGGGCGATCGTTTTTGGCCGTTGGAATCATCTTTCCGTTGGCAAACGGCTGTTTTGGTTGGGGGTTCTCGTGTTGATTTTAGGCTGCATTATCTTGCAGCCTAACCTGAGTACCACCGCCATGTGTGGCATGATGCTCTGGTTAATGGCTCTAGCCGCCGGGATTCCCTATCGCATCCTTTTGGGAACCGCTGGCGGGGGACTGCTTTTGGCTGGCTTGAGTTTAACGTTCAAAGCTTACCAACGACGACGCATCCTCTCGTTCCTCGATCCTTGGGGGGCCGTGAGCGGCGATGGTTATCAGTTGGTTCAAAGTTTGCTGGCGGTCGGTTCTGGGGGACTCTGGGGCAATGGCTTTGGTCTGTCGCAACAAAAGTTGTTTTATCTTCCCATTCAAGACAGTGACTTTATTTTCGCTGTCTTTGCCGAGGAGTTTGGCTTTGTGGGCAGTTTGTTACTCATTGGCTTCCTCATCGCCTACGGAACCTTGGCCTTGCGGGTGGCGATGAACGCCAGCAATATCCTCTCCCAACTGGTGGCGATTGGGGTGATGGTGGCTCTGATTGGCCAGTCTTTTATTAACATTGCCGTGGCAACAGGAACTTTGCCTACCACCGGACTCCCCCTACCCCTGTTTAGTTATGGCGGTAGTTCGGCCATTGGCAGCTTAATGGCTGCGGGTTTATTGGTTCGGGTGGCCCGAGAAGGCAGCCAAGCTCAGGTCATTTCCTTTTCGCCCTCGCCTCTCGGGGGCAGGTCTATGAAGAAATCTAACAAATCGAAGCACTCTCCAGGAAAATCCTGAGAGTGTGATAAAATGGTATGTTAGCAGCCAAACTGATGGCTGGGCTTTGTTGCCCAGTCAGGTCGCCGCGAGCGATCGCCGCTTCAGGGAGGCGAATCAGCCAAGCCGATAGGAAACTTCCCAGAGGTTAGCCCTGGGAAGTCTCTGCGTTAGGGCGGGCTAAGAACTTCGGGACTCTCCCGCGTTGCGACTAAAAAAACGGAGAAGGAGATGCACCGAGATGAGGTAACCGGTTGCTAACAGTAGAATCGTGAGTGGAAGATCGTCAAAAGTCATAGGGCAGCCAGAACGTGAGAAGCGGGGGATAAACGAGATCAAGAAATTGGCGGTGAACCCGCAGTCAAAATGACGCAGATTCCGCAAGCTGCTAGGCGACAACATCAGGGAGTCACCGAGCACAACTGAGGATAGGATGGAGCGATCGCCTGCCAAAACAGACGAGTCTCATTGAGTTCCGAGTAACTCCGCAGCACAAGACCCCGTCCTAACCGATGACACTCGGGTAGCTACGGATTTGAGGTCGTTTTCGAGACCTTCGCGGCACAGATGGACGAAGTCCAATCTGACTGTTCCCCCACCGTGAGTCGAGACTACAGGCAAGGACAGGCGCTAATGAGCCGGTCTCTCCAACATACTCCCCACAACCTTATCTGCGTGTTGATAGTTTTGGAGTTACAACAATCCTTATCTATAAATGTAACATACGATCCCCGATTTGGGGAGCCGATTTGGGGATTTTTTTTACAAAACGTCATCTGCGGGAGTTCAAGTCAAAACCCTGATGGAATCAGGGATTCAGAGATCAGCTCACCGCCGGTCTTGTCGTCCCACCGTCGAGTCCGATTGACAGAGAGATTCTGATAATGTTAACCAACTGCGCCAAGAAACTTTCCTACAAGGGAAAGGTTGCCTTAGAATAGAAAGCAGGATATGTAAACTTTCGTAACTTAGCCCCTGAGTCAGCCGATCCATGACCTCAGTTACAGCCCTTTTTTCTCCCGTTGAAGACGACCTGCGCGTTCTCAACCAAAACCTGAGACAGCTCATTGGAGCGCGTCATCCCATCTTGTCTGCGGCTGCTGATCGTTTATTTCAGGCGGGAGGAAAGCAACTGAGACCCGCGATCGTCCTCCTGGTTTCACGAGCCACCGTCGGCGATGGGGATATCACCCCACGACATCGGCGTCTTGCTGAAATCGCTGAAATGATCCACACCGCCAGTTTGATCCATGACGACGTTCTCGACGAATCCGACGTGCGGCGGGGGATTCCCACCGTCCACAGTAGTTTCGGGAACCGTATCGCCGTCTTAGCCGGAGACTTTCTCTTTGCTCAATCTTCCTGGTATCTGGCCAACCTCGATCACCTAGAAGTCGTCAAACTACTCTCCCAAGTGATCATGGATTTAGCCGAAGGCGAAATTCAGCAAGGCCTCAGTCACTTTGACACCGACCTCTCCCTCGAAGACTATTTGCACAAAAGCTACTATAAAACCGGTTCCCTCATCGCCAACAGCAGTAAAGCGGCGGGCCTGCTCAGTGGCGTCAGCTCCGATCTGGCCGAACATATCTATCAGTTTGGGCGCAACATCGGCCTGGCGTTTCAAATTGTGGATGATATTCTCGACTTTACCGAATCAAGTGAGACCTTGGGTAAACCGGCCGTGTCCGACTTGCGCAGCGGGAACTTAACGGCCCCGGCTCTCTATGCTATGCAACAACTGCCGCAACTGGTGACCCTCATCAGTCGAGAATTTGCCGAAGATGGCGATATCGACGAGGCCATCAGTCTGATTCAGGAGAGCGACGCCATCAGCCAATCCCGAGATCTCGCAGCCGAACATACCCGAGTCGCCATTGAGCATCTCAATCATCTGCCTCCCTCGGAGACTCGTCAATGTCTCAGCCGTTTAGCTGACTATCTTCTCAGCCGGTGTTACTAACGCGGTCACCTGAAGGGGGCCTCAACGCGATCGCCCCAACGACCGGGGAGTTTGAGGGGCGATACGTCGGGATGCATGGACTCCCCAAGTCCATTGAAGGGTTCGATGCCAGCAATTCTCATTTTGACCCGTATCCGGCCCAAGATACCCAATGATGCCCAATCTTGAACGAAAGAATGCGGCTTTCAAGAATCCCGATTGAGACGATTCTCAATAAGCTGGGGCAAAATTTCCATAATGAGAATTGCTGGTTCGATGCCCTGAAAATTGACGATTCCACCGACTGCCATGTTAAAATGTCACCGTCAAGGTAAGATTTTTCCCACAAGCTATCATGCAGGATAGTTGACGAAAACCAAGTCATCGTGGCCGAAAATCGAGTAGCCAAGAATAATGAGAGACTGCATATTTTATCCTCAGGGACTGGGGAGTTCGCCTACCGCCCAAATGTAAGCCGAGATCAGAGAGGACGAAAGAAATCTACTATCTCGCAATTTGTTGGGTAGGAAGCCGACGCTGGTGTCTCTGATTCAGCGTTCGGTAGTTCACACTAGAGTCAAGACCAGACTACGCACAGCAAGAAACTCAATGATACCCACCGTAATCGAACAGTCCGGGCGCGGCGAACGCTACTTTGACATCTACTCACGACTTTTGCGTGAGCGTATCATTTTCCTGGGTGAACAAGTGACCCCCGAACTGGCCAATCGCATTGTGGCCCAACTCCTCGTTCTCGAAGCCGAAGATCCCGAACAAGACATCTACCTCTATATCAATTCCCCCGGCGGTGCGGTGTCGGCGGGGATGGGTATCTTCGATACCATGAATCATGTACGCCCCGACGTTTGCACCATCTGCTTAGGCTTAGCCGCCAGTATGGGGGCATTTTTGCTCAGTTCAGGCCAGCCTGGCAAGCGCATGAGCCTACCCCACTCCCGCATCATGATTCACCAACCCCTCGGCGGTGCCCAGGGACAAGCCACCGATATTGAGATTCGAGCCAAAGAAATTCTCTATATCAAAAACCGCCTCAATCATTATCTCGCGCAACAAACGGGACAACCCCTGGAGAAATTGCAAGAAGATACCGAGCGAGACTTTTTCATGTCCGCCGAAGAAGCGAAAAACTATGGCTTGATTGACCGCGTCATCGAACGGGGACCCTCGGCGAGTCGTCCGGTTTCTGTAGAGTCTTAAATCTGGAAAACTCACTGAAAATCGCAAAAAAAGCGTTTATATTATAGCAGACTTACTTCGGTATGTCTGCTTTTTTTGGAATGATTAAGCTTTAAACATCCGCCCAAGGAATATGGGAATATAAAGAGAACGGCTGCAAGAATCGGCTCATCGTTGACGTTCTTGTCACTCAAAAGACCGCTTGTGGACCGATGATTTCTGGTACTATTGTCCGATTATGTCTCAATCCCTATTTGCTGACGCGATGACTCGGCTCGATAAAGCCTTGCAGCATGTCTCGATTTCCCCCGAGGCCATCGAACGGTTACGGTATCCTAAAGCCAGTCTCTCCGTGTCTGTCCCTGTCCGTCTCGATAGTGGCGAGTTGAAGGTGTTTCAGGGCTATCGCGTCCGCTACGATGATACCCGAGGCCCAACGAAAGGAGGCATCCGCTATCATCCCAATGTCAGTCTTGATGAAGTGCAATCCTTGGCCTTCTGGATGACCTTTAAATGTGCCGCCATTGGCATTCCCTTTGGTGGGGCAAAAGGGGGAATTGCCGTCAACCCGAAAGCCTTGTCTCGCATGGAACTCGAACGATTAAGTCGAGGCTATATTGACGCGATCGCCGATTTTATTGGCCCCGATACTGATATTCCCGCCCCCGATGTCTACACCAACGCCACCATCATGGGCTGGATGATGGATCAATATAGTATTATCAGTCGCCGCTTTTCTCCGGCGGTGGTGACGGGGAAACCCACCGCCATTGGGGGAAGCCTCGGACGAGAAACCGCTACCGCCATGGGAGCCTATTTTGTCATTCGCAGCCTGATGACTAAGCACCAAAAACTCCCCCAGGTGACAACGGTGGCCATTCAAGGGTTTGGCAATGCGGGCGCTGTTTTAGCACAGTTATTGTACGAAGCAGGGTACAAGGTTGTCGCCGTGAGTGACTCAAAAGGGGCGATTTATAACCCTCAAGGGTTAGATATCCCCCGTGTGCGCACCTATCAGCAGACCCACAAAGGCATCGAAGCCGTCTATTGTGAAGAGAGTGTCTGTAACCTCGGCGATCGCCAACTCCTAACCAATAGCGAACTGTTGACGCTGGATGTCGATGTGCTAATTCCAGCAGCGTTGGAAAATCAAATTACCCTGGCCAATGCCCATGAGGTTAAAGCGAAGTTTATCTTCGAGGTAGCCAACGGCCCAGTAAACTCTGCCGCTGATTTGATTTTGCAGCAAAACGGAGTTTGTGTTGTTCCCGATATCCTCGTCAACTCCGGAGGGGTGACGGTGAGTTACTTTGAGTGGCTCCAGAACCGCAGTGGACTCTATTGGAGTCTCGAAGATGTGAATCAACGCCTACAAGAAAAAATGGAGGCGGAAACGTCGCAGATTCTCAATCTTGCTCAAGACTTGAATCTCTCGCTACGAACCGCCGCCTATGTCCACGCCCTAAAACGTCTCACCGCCGCCATTGAAGCCAAAGGAACCCAGCAATACTTCGCCAAATCTTGAGGCGATCGCCGATCGCCCTGAAGCCCTCGTCGAAGCGATCGCCGCCCGTCAACTCCTATCTCCCTGGCAGTTCTACCGCCTCTGTCGCCAGACTTGTCAGGCTTGGGGTTGCGATCGCCTCTATTTTGGCCAGCTTCCCCTAGCCCTATCAAAGTCGTTTCCAATTCGGGAATTGCAGCGGTTTTTTGATGCCCTTGCGATACCCGTCGGACAATCCTGCATCCCCCCAACCTCCAAAACCTACCATCTCAGCGCCCCTGGGGGTCATCGGTTAACGTTACGAGTCACCTACGTTGGTAGTGGTGTTGTGGGGCGAGTTGTCAAAATCTCTCAGCTAAACGGGGAGTCTTGGGCGTTCAAGGCCTGTTTTGATCCGCAATGGGTTTGGCAACATGGAATCTGGGCTGAAATTCCCATTGGCTTGTATCTGCGATCGCAGGGAGTTGGCCAAAATATCGCTCGATTTCAAGCCGCCGGCCTCACCTGGATGTTGTGGGAATGGATTGACGAGACAGAGAAACCCGAGAACCGCCCCGGACTTCCCTATGAAACCCTCGCCCGACGGGAACATCTCACTCGTCTAAATCCTCTCAACACCTCCAACTATAACCCTCATGGAATACGACTCGATCCAGGAGGGATTCAGGTCAACTCCTGGGGACGACGTTGGCGGGATGGAGTCTATACCCTAGGATTTTATTGGCGTCGCTTTCAGACGGTTGGTTGGAGGTTTCTGAATCCTCATCTCAACCTAAAGAGTCTGCGTTATAGTCTCAGACGCTGTTGGCGACTAATCCGAGGCCGTTAACATGGTCTCGATTCCCCAAAATGAGTAAAATTATGTAACACATTTGGGTCAACCCCATTGTGGAATAGTCAAAGTCGCAACGGTCCCCCGATTTAGCCCCGTTTCAGTCTCGTTTAACCTAGTGAAATACCGACGTTTTGGACGCACCGAGTTACAAATCCCCGTCTTCTCCTGTGGAGGGATGCGCTATCAACATTCTTGGAAAGATGTGCCGCCGGGAGAGATTCCCGAGGAGAATCAGCGTAACCTAGAGGCGGTGATTCGGCGATCGCTCGATGTGGGCATTAACCATATTGAAACGGCCCGAGGCTATGGAACTTCAGAGATTCAGTTGGGGCGGATTCTGCCCCAGTTTCCCCGTGATGAGTTGATTGTCCAAACCAAAGTGGTTCCCACAGCGAATCCTCGGGAGTTTCGCGAGACGTTCCATCAATCTCTGGATAACCTCAAGTTGGACTATGTGGATTTGTTGGGGATTCACGGACTCAATACGCCGCAACTGTTAGACGAGACGTTACGGCCTGGGGGCTGTTTGGCCGAAGCCCAACGGTTACAGCGAGAGGGAAAGGTTCGCTATATCGGTTTTTCAACTCACGGCGCGACGGAGGTGATTGAGACGGCGATCGCCTCGGATCAGTTCGATTACGTGAATTTGCATTGGTACTATATCAACCCGGCCAACTGGCCCGCTATCGAAGCGGCGCGACGCCATGATATGGGAGTCTTTATTATTAGTCCCTCGAATAAAGGGGGATTGTTATATCAACCCTCGCCTCGGTTGGTGGAATTATGTCAACCCCTCTCGCCGCTGGTGTTTAACAATCTCTTTTGTCTGAGTCACCCGCAAGTTCATACGTTGAGTTTGGGGGCGGCCCGTCCTGGGGATTTTGAGGAACATCTTAAAACCTTACCCCTGTTGGACTGCGCCGAGGAGATTCTACCGCCAATTTTAGAGCGTTTGGAAACGGCGGCGATCGCCAGTTTAGGTGAAGAGTGGTATTCGTCTTGGTTTAAGGGCCTACCGGAGTATGATCAAACGCCGGGTGAGGTGAATATCCCGGTGATTCTCTGGTTACGGAATTTGGCGATCGCCTACGATATGGTTGAGTATGGCAAAATGCGCTATAACTTGCTGGGAAATGGGGGTCACTGGTTCCCCGGTAAGCCGGCCAAGGATGTTAATCGGCGATCGCTCTTACAGGTGTTACGCGACAGTCCCCACGCTCAGATTATCCCCGATCTGTTGCAGGAGACGGATCAACTCTTGGGGGGTCAAGATGTGCAACGGCTATCTCAGCAATAATCTGTCTAGTTGTCTCGTTATCGCTTATTGGCTGGAACGCGATCGCAGCCGACTGATCACCGCTTCACCTGACTCGGTTGAAACTTCACCACTCTCAACCTCGCTCAAACGACGTTCAACTTCCTCTCCCCAGGCCGAATCTATCTCAGCTTGACACTCATCATCCAAGCTGGCCACCAGTTGTTCAACCAACATCGATCGCAAATTAGGTGAGAGAATTAAAGCCGACTCTAAAAGCTGGTCGTAATTTGGATC